>NZ_AZSV01000017.1:0-67209 GCF_000582595.1 Pseudomonas sp. BAY1663 | reverse complement strand
CGTCGGGCGCGATGGCGGCGCGTCGGCGTACTGCCCGTCCGCCAGCGGGGGCGGGCGGCAGCACGCGGCGCTTGAAATTGGCGTCGGCGTAGTAGCGCAGTTTCTTCGCCCGAATAGGCGCGACGCTGGACACCATCACCACGGCGTCATCTGGCGGAAGCTGCATCACTTCGCCTGGGGTGAGCAGCGGACGTGCGGTTTCCTGCCGGGACACCATCAGATGCCCGAGCCACGGCGCGAGCCGGTGGCCCGCGTAGTTGCGCTGCGCGCGCAGCTCGGTGGCCGTGCCCAGCGTTTCGGAAATGCGCTTGGCCGTGCGCTCGTCGTTGGTGGCGAAGGTCACACGCACATGGCAGTTGTCCAGAATCGAATGGTTCTGGCCGTAGGCTTTGTCGATCTGGTTGAGAGACTGCGCGATAAGGAAGCTGCGGATGCCGTAGCCGGCCATGAAGCCAACGCCGTCTCGAAGAAGTCCAGACGGCCCAGCGCCGGAAACTCGTCCAGCATCAGCAGCAGCTTGTGGCGGCGCTCGATGCCGTCGCTGCCATCGAGCGATTCCGTGAGCCGCCGCCCGATCTGGTTGAGGATCAGCCGGATCAGCGGCTTGGTGCGGCTGATGTCCGAAGGCGGCACCACCAGATACAGCGACACCGGATGCTCGGAAGCAATCAGATCGGCGATACGCCAGTCGCAGCGCGAGGTGACTTCGGCCACCGTGGGATCGCGGTACAGACCCAGGAACGACATGGCGGTGCTCAGGACGCCGGAGCGTTCGTTGTCCGACTTATTGAGCACTTCGCGCGCAGCGGAGGCCACCACCGGATGCGGGCCATCGCCGAGGTGGGGCGTGGTCATCATCCGGTGCAAGGTCAGCTCGAACGGGCTGGCCGGGTCGGACAGGAAGTTGGCGACGCCGCGCAGCGTCTTGTCCTTGCCCGCATAGAGCACGTGCAGGATGGCGCCCACCAGCAGCGCATGCGAGGTTTTCTCCCAGTGGTTGCGCTTCTCCAGCGCCCCTTCGGGATCGACCAGGATGTCGGCGATGTTCTGCACGTCGCGCACTTCATGCGCCCCGCGCCGCACTTCCAGCAGCGGGTTGTAGGCCGCCGACTTGGCATCGGTGGGGTTGAACAGCAGGCAATGCGAGAAGCGCGAACGCCAGCCAGCCGTAATCTGCCAGTTCTCGCCCTTGATGTCGTGGATGACGGCCGAGGCAGGCCACGACAGCAGCGTCGGCACCACCAGGCCCACGCCTTTGCCCGAGCGCGTGGGTGCGAAGGACAGGACGTGTTCCGGGCCTTCATGCCGTAGGTACTGGCGATCATGCTGGCCGAGGAACACACCGGCCGGCTGCGTCAAGCCCGCCTTGCGGATGTCGGCGGCATCGGCCCAACGCGCCGAACCGTAGGTCGTGACCAGCTTGGCCTGCCGTGAGCGCCACACCGACATGGCGATGGCGACCAGCACGGCCAGTAGGCCGCTACCGCCGGCAATCGCACCGCCTACGTCGAAAATGTGCGGCGCATAGGCATCGAAGAAGAACCACCACTCGAACAGTCGCCACGGGTGATAGACCGGCGTGCCAAAGAAGTCGAACCAGGGCGAGCCAAGGCGTAGTTGATAGCCGAGGGCGGCGGCTGTCCATTGCGTTGCACTCCATACGCCGGCGATCACGATGCTGAAAACAGCGGCGATCTGCCCGAACAGCACACCCTGACCTTGCATGACTGGCCTCCGATTTCTCCTGCGCTGATTCCTCGCTCACACGCGGCACAAGGACGTGCCGCATGGCGTGAGGATCGGTGCCGGGTCGGTGCCGGTCAAAGACCGTTATCGGAAGAAAGGTCGAGTAATTGGAAAGAATTAGGGCCGCATCGGGCCAAGGAAAAACGCCGCAAGCGAAGGCGCATTGCGGCGTGTCGGGCAGAAAATGAAAAGTTCGTGGCGAATCGCCAGCGATCAGAACTTGGGCGGGTTCTCCGGCGGCGTATAAGGTGTGTTGCCATCACCATAAAACCGCTTGCGCGTGGCCTCGGCTACCCGGTTGCACAACACGTCGCCGAGCGTGGCGCGATCGGTCTTGCACTGCTGTCGCAGCTCTTTCAGGCGCACGGCATCGGACGCCAGTTCTTCAACGGTCGGCACGTTCTTGTCCTCTGGCGTTTCGGTCGGGCCGCAACCAGTCAGTATCGCAGCCAACAAGAATGGGATGGTCTTCTTCATGGTGTGGAGTCCTCCGGGGAGTCGGGGTCGTCGTCCGGCGTTGGTCCTGTGTCTTCCGGTGACTCGATGGCCTGTACGCGCTCAATGAATCGGGCCAGCGTTTCCGAGGGTTCGTTATCCAGGCGCAGCAGATAGGTCGTGAGCATCGGCGAACGTCCAGTCAGCGGCCGCGCCACCACGCCTTGCTCCCGGCTGGCTGTGATATGCGCGGCGCCCGTCAGTCCTAGTGCGAAGCCTGCGGAGACCAGCGCCATCATCAGGTCGCAGGACGCCACCCGTTCGGCCACCAAGGGTTCCATGTCCACGCGGCGCAGTACCCGCTCGACCTGCCGGGCATGACCTTCGCACGCCTGCGTATCGCACAACACCAGCGGGTAGCGCAGCAGTTCTTCCAATGGGATGCGCTTGTGGGCCAGCAAGGGATGGCGCGCGGGCACGGCCACCATCAGCGGATCGTTCCAGACAGGCAAGGCAACGATGCCATCGCCGGCTTCAGCGGCACGGGCAAAGCCGACGTCGTACAGGTCGTCGTGCAGGCCCTTAATCTGCTGCGCCAGCGGTACTTCGGTCAGGCGGATTTCGACTTCCGGTTCCTCCTGCCGGCATAGCGCCAGTAAAGCCGGCAGGCGCGATGGCGTAATGCCGTCGGACAAGGCGATACGCAATTGGCCGTGGAAGCCGTTAGCGGCCGCCTTCACGCTGTCGCGCGCCTGCTGTATGGCGGCGAAGACGCGCGGCACATGGTCACAGAACAGCTTGCCCGCGCGGGTCAGCCGCGTGCTGGGCGTGGTGCGGGCAAACAGCACCACGCCCAGTTCTTCCTCCAGTTCCTTGATGGCGCGCGACAGCGGCGACTGCTCAATGTGCAGCCGCTCGGCCGCACGGGCGAAGTGGAGTTCTTCGGCCACGGCCAGGAAGCAGCGCAGATGACGAAGCTCCATGCGCTATCCCTTCGGGCCTCTAACATGAAGTGCCAGCAGCAGATTAATGAGTGCCTGGACATCAGCATCGCGCGTGCGCCAGGACGACACGCTGATACGCAGTGCTGGCCGCCCCTGCCAAAGCGTGCCGCCGAACCATGCTTCGCCAGATGCCTGTATCGCCGCGCGCAGCGCCAGCGTCTGGGCATCAGTCTGGCAGCGGAACAGCACCTGATTGAGCGTCACCCGATTGAGCACCTCAAAACCGGCCCGCTCCAGGGCATCGCCGATGCGGCGCGCCTGAGCGCAATGACGCTCCACCAGTTCGGCGATGCCCTTGCGCCCCAAGCTGCGCAGCGCCGCCCATACCGGTATGCCGCGCGGCCGGCGTGAGAATTCCAGTGTGAGGTTCTTCTGCGCGTCCACGCTGGCACTGGAATAGGCGGCATCGCTGTTCATGGCCTCGGCCAGCGCCCGCGCATCGCGGCAGATGGTCATGGCGCAGTCGTAGGGCGTGTTCAACCACTTGTGCGCGTCGGTCGTCCAGCTATCGGCCCGTTCGATGCCTTGGGTCAGGTGTGTCAGCGACGAAGCCCGCGCCCACAGGCCGAAAGCGCCATCCACATGCACCCATGCGCCGACCTTGCTGGCGTGTGGAATGATCTGCTCGAAAGGATCGAATGCGCCGGTGTTCACTTCGCCCGCCTGTAAGCACAGGATGGTGCGCTCGTCCAGCGACGGCAGCCGGGCGGTATCCACCCGACCTTCGGCATCGACCGGGGCATGGATGATCTGGTTCAGCCCAAAGCCCAGCACGCGCAATGCCTTCTTGACTGTGATGTGCGCCAGTTCGGAGACCACCACCCGGATTTCCGGAGCGCCGTTCAACCCTTGACCGTCGAAGTCCCAGCCCAGGCGTGCCAGCAGTTCGCGCCGTGCGGCTGCCAGGGCGGTCAACGTACAGGCCGTGGCGCTGGTGCCGAAACCCACGGCGCTGTCCCGCGGAAGATCCAGCGCGTCGAGTACCCAGCGGGCGGTCACACGCTCCAGCGTGGCCGACACCGGCGAATTGTCGAAGGTCGAGGCGCATTGGTCCCATGCCAGCATCAGCCGTTCCGCCGCCGCTGCGGCGGGCAATGCCGCGCCGATCACGAAACCGAAATAGCGCGGGCCGTTGGACGCGGTGGTCGCGGGCGAACCCACATCATCCAGCAGCGCCAGCGTGTTTTCGGCCGGCAAGCCCTGCTTGGGCAGCGGCTCGTCGAAAGCCGCCAATGCGGCAATCGCCTCGTCCGATGGAAACACCCGGCGACGGCCATTGGCTTCGGTGTAGCGGCGGCCGCGCGCATCGGCGTGAGCCAGCAATTCCAGTTCATCCATTCGAGAATCCCTCCGTTCCTATTTCATGCCCGAACTGCCACTGTGGGCGTGGCCCGCCGCGTCGTCCACCAGAACAACAGCGCCAGCAGGCTGACCGTCGCGCCCAGCAGGCAAACGCCCCCCCAGCCGGCATGGGCATAGGTCACCGTCGTGCTGATGGCGCCCAGCCCGCTGCCGATGGCGTAGAACAGCATGTAGAGGCCGACCAGCCGGCTGTGCGCCTCGGGGCCGGTGCGGAAAATCATGCTTTGGTTGGTGACGTGCAGCGCCTGGCCGCCCAGGTCGAGCAGCACGATGCCGATCAGCAGCGCCCACAGCGACCATTCCATCAGCGACAGCGGCCACCAGGCCAGCAGCAGTACCGTTAGCGCCGCCGCGCTGGTGCGCTGGGCATAGCCCCGATCCGCCCATTGCCCGGCACGCGCAGCGGCCAGGGCGCCGACCACGCCAACCAGGCCGAAAGCACCGATGACGGTGTGAGAGAAGTTGTAGGGCGGCGCGCTCAATGGCAGCACCAGCGCGCTCCAGAAAATGTTGAACGCGGCGAACATCAGCAGCGCCAGCATGCCACGCACTTGCAGCACCTTTTCCTGGCGCAGCAGTTTCAGCATGGAGGCGATCAGGCGCGAATAGCGCATCGGATTCGATACGGGAGGCAAGGCGGGCAGTCGCCGCCACAGCGGCAGCGCGATCACCAGCATCAGCACGGCGGCGCAGAAGTACACGCCGCGCCAGCTCGCCAGATCGCTGACACCGCCAGCGAACACTCGCGCGAGCAGCAGGCCGATGAACACGCCGCTCTGTGCCGCCCCCACAACGCGGCCTTGTTCACGGGGAGCAGCGGCGCTGGCCGCGTAGGCGATCAGCCCCTGTGTCATCGCCGTTCCCAGCAGGCCCACGGCAAGCATGCCTGCCAGCAGGATTGGCGCAGACGGCGCCATGCCGACCATCACCAGTGCCGCCACCAGCGCCAGTAGTTGCACCGCCATCAGGCGGCGGCGCTCAACGCGATCGCCCAGCGGCACCAGCAACAACAAGGCCACGGCGCATCCGACCTGCGTGGCTGTCACCACGCCACCCACGGCTGCATGGCTGATGCCGAAATCGCGGGCCAGCGCATCGAGCAGGGGCTGCGCGTAGTACACGTTCGCCACGCTCAGGCCACTGGCAGCGGCAAACAGCAGTACCAGGCCGCGTGGCATATCGGCAGTTCGGGTTGGCATCGTCTCCAGAGGGGCCGGCACCATCGAAACGTGGGATGACTTCATGATCCATCGCCCATTCAATCTAGTTTCAAAATAAAACTGATTGAATGCTAGATCACGTGGTTTTAAAATGCAACCATTAGCCTTATCCCTGTCAGCCAGCCAGGAGATTTCATGCCAACCCGCAAACCCATGAACGACGCACCTTGTCCTGTTGCGCGCTCCGTCGATCTGATAGGGGATCGCTGGTCGTTGCTCATCGTGCGCGATGCCTTCGACGGCATGCGCCGCTTCGGCGACTTCCAGCGCAGCCTGGGCGTCGCTCGCAACATCCTCTCCGACCGGCTGCGCAAGCTGGTCGATGCCGGCGTCCTTGAAACGCAGGCGGCCTCGGATGGCACCGCCTACCAGGAGTACGTGCTGACAGCCAAAGGGGAAAACCTGTTCCCCATCGTGGTGGCGTTGCGGCAATGGGGCGAACAACATCTGTTCGAGCGTGGCGAGCGGCATTCGGTGCTGATCGACACGCGCACCGGCAAGCCGATTCCGCGCATGGCACCCACGGCGAGGGATGGCTCCGTGCTGGAACCGGCCACGACCGAAGTACGGAAGGTCACATAGGGCAATCGGTTGTTGTCCGTTCTTCATTGCCCCTTCAATCCTTCACCATCCTGCGCGACAAGGCCGATTCCCGCCTGCGCAGGAAGTCCCGCAGTAGCGCCGGGTAGTCTGGATGCGCGGCCTCGCGCACCGACGTGCGGCTGGCCAGCGCAGCACGCCAGGCCGTGGTCTTGGGCAAGCCGTCGAAGAAGCGGAAATCCCCCAGGCCATCGAACACGTCGAAGTAGCGAAACACCGGCCCGAACACCGCATCCACCAGACTGAACGGTTCCCCCGCGAACCAGGCGCCGTTGCCGGTGCGAATGGCCAGCGCAGCCTCGACCTGCGCCAGCCGCGCACGGAGCTGATCGGCTTGCGCGTCCAGCGCCGCATCGTCCTTGGCGTTGTAGAACTCAGCGATGGTGTTGAGCAGCGATGAACCGAACTCCATCCAGGCGCGATGGCGGGCACGGCTCAGCGCATCCTCGGGATGCAGGCGCGGCATCAGGGTGTCATCCAGGTACTCGCAGATCACGGCCGACTCGAAGATCGGCGCATCACCGACCAGCAGCACCGGCGTCTTGCCCAGCGGCGAGCAGGCCAGGAACCAGTCTGGCTTGTGTGCCAGATCGACATCGCGGCGCTCGAAGGGCACGCCCTTTTCCTTGAGCACGATCACCGCGCGCTGCACATACGGGCACAGCACATGGCTGACCAGGGTGAGTGGGTGGCTCATCGCGCGATCTCCCGCTCAAGCTGCCGGCACGAAGCGATGGCTGCGCCGCAGCGCATGTGCGCCGTCGCCCAGCAACCACAGCGCCACCGAGGCCGCGACCAGGAACACCGGGTACTCCCAGCCGCCGCCGGCATTGGTATGCGCCCAGCCATTGGGCACATGCACCCAGGCCGCCACGGCCATGACCGGCACCAGTGCCAGCGCGATCTGGCGCGCATAGAAGCCCAGCAACAACGCGATGCCGCCCAGCAGCTCCACGGCGAACACCGGATAGGCCAGCCAGCCTGGAATGCCGACGCTGCCGAAATACTGCGCCGTACCCGGCAGGGTGAAGACGAACCATTTGAGCAACGCGTGCGCCACCCACATGACGCCCAGGCTGATGCGCAGCAAGGCAATGCCATAGGCCGAAGAAGAAGATGGCGTGATTGCCATGAAACCTCCAATTTACGAATGAATGGTCTCAATCGTATGATTGCAGTAGCGCAATAAAAATAGGCAAAAATGAAAGCAGCAATTGCAAAAACGCAATACAAACTGGGCGCAGGCGACCTGGAGATCGTCCTGGCCTGGTGCGTGCCGGCAACCTGGCCGGTGCGGGCGAACGGCTGGACGTCGATGCCTCGACCGTCTTCCGCTCGATCCGTCGCATCGAGCGTGGTTTGGGGCAAAGGCTGTTCGAGCGGTCTCGCGCGGGCTACTTGCCGTCGGAGCAGGCGCAGGTGCTGGCCGAACATGCCGAGCAGGTGGAGACGCGGCTGGAACAGGCGCGCTCCGCCGTGCAGCTCACGCCCGAGCAAGTGTCGGGCACGGTGCGCATCACCACCACCGACACCATCCTGCACGGGCTGATCGCGCCAGCGCTGCGCACACTCGCTACCCGCCATCCCTTGCTGGACTATGAGCTACATACCGGCAATGAGTTGACCAGCCTGACGCGGCGCGAGGCCGACATTGCGGTGCGCGCCACCAAGAAACCGCCGCAGCACCTGGTCGGCAAGCACATCGGCCCGATCCGGGTGGCGCTGTACGCCAACAAGGCCAGCGGCATCCGGCGCTACCAGGATGTTGAAGCCGGCAAGGCCGCCTGGATTGCCCCTGACGATGCGCTACCCGAGCACCCCTCGGTGCTGTGGCGCAAGCGCCACCATCCCAAGGCAGTGCCGCGCTATCGCGTCAACAGCATCCTGACCGTGATGGAACTGGTGGCGGCCGGCATGGGCGTGGGCGTGCTGCCGGCGTTCCTGGCGCAGCCGCGCAAGGACTTGATCGCGCTGACCGACATCCTCGACGAATGCCAGACCGAACTGTGGCTGCTTACGCACCCCGAGTCTCGGCATCTGCGGCGGGTGTCTACGGTGTTCCGGCATCTGGGGGAGCACTTGAACCTTTGACTGCCAGGGTGATTGCCAGCGGGTCGATTTCATCTGCACGGCTAAAGCGATCAAAACCGCCCGGAAAGCAGATACCCCGCATCAGGTACATGCGCTGCCAAACCCAGGGTTTTGAGTATCTGATGGACGGTCGCCACCGCAGCCGAAAGAACCGGCTTGGCCAGCGCGTCCTCAACACGCTGGATAGCCGCCAGTGAAGGCATTTGCACGCAGGCGGACAGGACGACGGCATCCGCCTCGCTGATGTCGAGGCGCTTGACGTGTTCAAGCAGGCTCATCGGGTCGACTCGGCCGACAGCAAGGTTGTCCGACACTTCCAGGCTGAGGGAGTCCGTCACGCGGATGGCTTCACTCTCGATGTAAGCGGCAACCTGTTGCGTCAGTGGCTTCATGTAGGGCGTCAGGATCGCCACCTTGGTGAAGTTCATGGCCTTGATGCTGTCGCACAGTGCCCCGGCAGAACTGATGATCGGCGTAGGGGCCTGGTTCTCCTCGGTGGCCTTGCCAAGGCGCTTTTCGGATTGGCGGTGGTAACCAGGACCTTGGCACATGATGGCAACCAGGCAAGCGTAAGCCAGCACATCGCAACGCGCATCGCTCAACTCCTGTGCGCAGCGAACGCTTTGCTGATCCATCGCCTTCAGCTCACCGGGCGTGACGTGCATCATGCGCATGCGCGCGGCATGGAACGTGAAATGTTCTTCTGGAAAAAAACGCCGCCTCGCGTTCAGCATGGCGGGGATTTCGGTTTCCATCGTCGTGTTGGAACTCGGCACGATCTGGCCGACGCGGTAGGTTTTCATGGTGTCTTCCAAAGTTCGAAGCAGCGAGACCATGTGGTATCGGCACATGGTCTGAAAGGAATCAGCACGTCATATGTGCCGCATCTGGAACTTATCGCCGACGACCAGGAAAACAAACCTAAAACGATCAACTTGACTGGATTTGAAAAATAATTGATTGGATATGGTATTCTCAAAAATCCATGCGGCCCTAGAATTCCGTCCTGTGCGCAGCCTTGCGCAACATCGGCTTTTCCCATCAACGCACAGGACGAAACCTCACATGCGACTCATCAGTCACAACTTCCAGGACGGCCAGGCCATTCCTGGCGAATTCGCGTTCGCGGTCCCCGACGCCACCGCACACATTGCACTGTCATCGAACAGGAATCCGCACTTGGCATGGAGTGACATCCCCGAAGGTACGCAGTCCTTCGTGATCATCTGCCACGACCCTGACGTTCCCAGCAAAGGTGACGACGTGAACCAGGAAGGCCGCGAAGTGCCTGCCGAACTGTCACGCATCGACTTCTTCCATTGGCTGCTGCTCGACATTCCCGCTAGCATCAAGCAGATCGAGGCTGGCTCGCATTCGAACGGTGTGACGCCACGCGGCAAGCCAGGTCCGAATGCTGCCGACGGCTTGCGTCATGGCACCAACGACTACACCGTCTGGTTTGCCGGCGACGCGCAGATGAAGGGTGAATACTATGGCTACGATGGCCCATGCCCGCCGTGGAACGACACGCTGGTTCATCGCTACATCTTTACGGTCTATGCGCTGGCCACGCCTGCGCTTGCCGTGGACGCGCCGCTGACAGGCGTTAGCGTGCGCGCGGCCCTGGCCACCGCGCCGGTGCTGGGGCAAGCCAGCCTGACCGGCCTGTATCGCCTTAACCTATCCGTGCCCCTTGATTGACCTGTGAGCACACGCAAGCCAGTCACGGCATCGTCACGGCAGCCTGCTTCCGTCCAGACGGAAACAGGCTGCCGCACGCACTGGTCGTTGCCATCTGGCGCACCGGTGCTGCGGCGTGGCCTGTGCAGTCTTGCGCAACCTGTCCTGAAGCAGATCCAGCACACGCCACGATTTCTGTTCCATGAAGCCACCGTGCTCTTTGTCGTCGCGGGGCGGCTCGATCTCAATGATGCTGTCAGCCCGCTATCGGTTAACACACAAGCATCGCTGCTGCTCGTCGAGCCGGGCACATGCGCCGACCTGCTGAAAACCCCGGGAGGCCCCGAGAAGCGCTTCCACTCCATCTTCCTGACGGTCTCGGCAAGCTTGCTGGACGCATTTCACCGCGATCGCACCCCGCAGCCACCGAACAAAGATAACCGGACGTCATACCAGCAGGTAGCACTGGACGAAGATCTGGAGTCGACGTTCCGACGAGTGCTTGAAAGCGTGGAAGCTAAGCCTGTGAGCGACGAACGGCTCCAATACCGTTTGATGGATTTCGTCCTGGCCCTCGCTGAACGAGGCCATGCCTTCAAGGACGCCAAGCAGAGCGGCACGGCCGGGCGCTTGCGCACATTGATTGGCGAAGCACCGGATCAGCACTGGACAGCGCACGAGGCGGGACGTGTATTGGCGATGAGCGAAGCCACACTGCGACGCCGCCTGGCAGGCGAAAGCGTGCGCTTCGAGGACTTGCTGGTCGACATCCGCATGCACCGTGCCATGATGCTGCTCCAAACGACATCCTGGAGCATTCCCCGTATTGCGCAGGCCTGCGGATACCAGTCCCGCGCGCGTTTCGCCGACCGATTCCGCGCACGCTTTGGCCACCTGCCTTCTGCCGTTCGTTGACAGAAGATCGGCCCTGTCGGCATACGCCACCAACGGTGGATGGAAACTGCGGTCAGAACTTTGGCGGCTGCTCCGGTGGCGTATAGGGCACCTTGCCATCGCCGTAAAACCGCTTGCGCGTAGCCTCAGCCACGCGGTTGCATAACACGTCGCCAAGCCCGGCGCGATCGGTCTTGCACTGCTGGCGCAGCTCCTTCAACCGTGCCGGATTGGCGGCCAGTTCCTCCACGGTTGGCACGTCGGCTTGCTTGGGCGTCTCCGATTGACCGCAAGCGGTCAATGCCACGGCCAGCAAGAGCGGAATGGACTTCTTCATGGCTCAGGTTCCTCAGGGGTGTCGGCATCAAGGCCCGATGTCGGCCTGTTGTCTTCGGGTGATTCGATGGCCTGCACGCGCTCGATCAAGCGGGCCAGCGTTTCCGAAGGCTCGCCATCCAGGCGCAGCAGATAGGTCGTGAGCAGCGGCGAGCGTCCCGCCAGCGGCCGTGCCACCACGCCTTGCTCCCGGCTGGCGGTGATGTGCGCGGCGCCAGTCAAGCTCAGGGCGAAGCCTGCGGAGACCAGCGCCATCATCAGGTCACAGGACGCCACCCGCTCGGCCACCACGGGTTCCATGTCCACCCGGCGCAGCACACGATCCACCTGCCGGGCATGCCCCTCGCACGCCTGCGGATCGCACAGCACCAGCGGGTAGCGCAGCAGTTCTTCCAGCGGGATGCGCTTGTGGGTCAGCAGTGGATGCCGCGCTGGCACAGCCACCATCAGCGGATCGCTCCAGACGGGCAAGGCGACGATGCCATCGCCGACTTCATCGGCGCGGGCGAACCCTACGTCATACAGGTCGTCGTGCAGCCCCTTGATCTGCTGTGACAACGGCACTTCGAAGAAACGAATTTCGACTTCCGGTTCCTCCTGTCGGCACAGTGCCAGCAAGGCAGGTAGCCGCGAAGGCGTGATGCCATCGGACAAAGCGATACGCAACTGGCCGTGAAAGCCATTGGCGGCCGCCTTCACGCTCTCCCGTGCCTGCTGCAAGGCGGAGAAGATGCGTGGCACATGATCCAGGAACAGCTTGCCCGCACGGGTCAATCGGGTGCTGCGCGTGGTGCGGGCGAACAGCACCACGCCCAGTTCTTCTTCCAGCTCCTTGATGGCGCGCGACAGCGGCGATTGTTCGATGTGCAGCTTCTCCGCTGCGCGGGCGAAGTGGAGTTCTTCGGCTACGGCCAGGAAACAACGCAGATGGCGCAATTCCATCACGCCACCTCTTTATGCTGGGAAGCGAAAGGGTTTCGAGACAGCCGTACCATAAGGCGTCCTAATGAGCGAAAAAGTGCATTCCTCCATCGACGGGAATCACAGCGCCGGTGATGTAACGAGCCAAAGGTGAAGCAAGAAACGCCACTAAATGGCCTATATCTTCCGGTTCACCGAAATACCCAATGGGAATATTGCGAGTAATGAAGTCCCGTCTGCTTTCCTCGGTTGGATGGAGCCTGCTCAACACTTGGGCGCTGTTGATCCGTCCAGGAGCAATCGTATTGACCGTGACTCCCTGCGCGGCCACGTCGCAGGAAAGTCCTTTGGCCCAAAGATGCAGGGCGGCTTTGGCAGCCGTGGCAGCATTCAGCGAGCGAGGCTCCATCGAGCCGCTGATACTGATGATGCGACCCCACTGACGTACACGCATCGTTGGAAGGATGGCTTGGGTCAACCGCCGCGCAGCGGTGAAGTTGAGCGCAAACGCTTCTTCCCAGTCCTCATCAGATGCTGACAATTCCGTTGGGCGTGAACCGCCAGCGCAGTTGACCAGGATGTCGATGTGACCAAGGGCTGTCGCCGCTTCGGCGGCAATGCGCGCGACATCGGCTGCGTCTGTCACATCACCGCTGACGACAATGGGAACTTGCTCACTGGACGCTTCGATTTGTGAAGCAACCCGTTCCAACTGATCGTCCCTGCGCGCGGTGACGGCTATGCGGGTGCCTTCATCGGCGAGCAGGCGTGCAACACCCGCACCTATGCCACTGCTTGCGCCGGTGATAAGCGCCGTTCGTCCTCTTAAGTTCAATTCCACCGTGTCCTCCTATGAAATGGCAGGAGTCCGGCCTACGGGATGTGGCTGTGTGCCTTGCAACCTGCGCGCCGAACTGTTCCATGTATTTTATTGAGAACCATTGCTTGATAAACTACCTTTAAGTTTCATAACTTAAAACTGTGGGTTCACAATGGATCTGTTGGACAGCATGAAGGTGTACGTCCTTACGGTGGAGAAAGGCAGTCTGAGCGGGGCTGCCGCTACGTTGGGCGTCTCCGCAACAATGGCAGGCAAGCATCTGCGGTCACTGGAAGCGCGCCTGGGAATGCAGTTGCTTAACCGAACGACGCGGCGGCAGCATCTAACCTCGTTCGGTGAGGACTACTACACGAGATGCAAAGAGATTCTGCGCTTGGTAGCGGAGACGGATGCGCAGGCCCAGCACCAGAAATTAGCACCTGCTGGCAAGCTGCGCATCACGGCGCCCGTTATCTTCGGGACACACGCATTGATGCCTGCCTTGGCGATCTATATGGCGCGTTATCCAGAAATCGCACTCGATGTAGTCCTTTCTGATCGCGTGGTGGATTTAGCCGAAGAGGGGTTCGAGGCCGCCATTCGCATTGGAGAGTTACCGGAGAATGCGCCTCTGGTCGCAAGGCCGCTTACTCCATACAGCCTGACGATGTGCGCTTCCCCGGGATACTTGGCGCATCAGGGCATACCGGAAACAGTGGAAGACCTGCCGCATCACGAATGCCTATCGTTCAGCCCGACAGCCTTGTCCTATTGGCTTGGCACTGGTGAGGACGTGCGTCGTCGATCAGTGTCGGGAAGATTGCAGATAAACAACGGCCAGGCACTCCGCATTGCTGCACTCAATGGCATGGGCATCGTCTTGCAATCCACCCTTCTGTTGGAAGAGGACATTCAAGCTGGCCGTTTGATTCAATTGTTTCCCGAGCAAGGTCTGCCGAGCCGACCGATGAGCGTTGTTTACCTTCCTGACCGCTACCATTCGACCAAGCTACGTAGTTTTGTGGCGTTTCTCATGGAGCACTTCCCGCCAATGGCCCGCGTGTAGTGCCTGCACCTAACAACTCAGCTTATTGAGAGATTGCGCTGCCGCCCGATTTCCCATGACACTCCACCGCCGCGCACCGTCGCTGCAAGCTGCTGCCCCAGCCGCTGTTCAATCACCGGACGCCACGGCACAAGCGAGAAGCCCATGCCGTCGTCCAGCATCGCGTACCGCCCGCTGGCGAGCATGACCGAGCGCCGGTAGATGCCGGCTACGCGCTGTCCGTCCGCCACTGGGCGATGTGACAGTCCGGTTTCGGCGGCAATGTTCTTTCCAACTTGCGCCAGCTCCCGGTTGCGCAGCGTCGCCAGCAGGTTGCGGGCGAGGATCACGCGCTGGCCGCGCCGCTCGGCCAGCCCCTGTTCTTCGAGGAAGTCGGCGCGCTGCTGCATGGCCTGCTTCGCATCGCCGCCAAAGCCCAGCTCGCCCAGCCCCCTGCCGCCACCGATCAATTGCTGGTCAAGCCAGGTCGCGCCGATCACCCGCGCCTGCCGCTCGATGGGCAGGTGCGATTTCAGTTCCACCGCCACGCCGCCCAGGCGCTGGGCGTCGTACTGGCGGCCACGCTCGGCCAGGTCGTCCGGCACCTTCCATAGTCCATCCGCCACACGTTCCACGATGCCGGCCCGGCGCAGGGCTTCCAGCCGGCGGATATGGGCCGCGACAACTTCTTGCGGGTCGCGGCCGGGCTTGGCCCGGCCCTGCTCGATCGCCAGGTGGTGATCGGTG
Source organism: Pseudomonas sp. BAY1663 (assembly GCF_000582595.1). Taxonomy (NCBI): domain Bacteria; kingdom Pseudomonadati; phylum Pseudomonadota; class Gammaproteobacteria; order Pseudomonadales; family Pseudomonadaceae; genus Pseudomonas; species Pseudomonas sp. BAY1663. Next base: position 52,308 of record NZ_AZSV01000017.1, on the reverse strand, counting down.
CGGTACAGGCCATCGCTCGCCAGCGTGGCGATGTTCTTGTCGGCCGCCCGCACCTCGGCGGAACCGCGTACCTCCACCACGGCTCCGGTGGGATAGTTCGCCAGCTCGTCGCGGGCGTTCAAGGCAACGTAGTGGGCCTTGCCGTCCACGCCGTCGATGACCAGATAGCCGCGGTCGTGCAGCTCGTCGGCCAGCCCCTTGGCAGCCACGCGGCCGACGATTGTGCGGTCGTCGTCGCCCGGCTCGAACACCGCCAACTCGCGCGGCTGCCCGCTCATGGCCCGCTGCATGGTGCGGATGATGTCGCCACGCTCGCCCAGGGCGCGCAAGGTCTTCTCGGTATCGGCGTGAACCGCCCAGGTGCCGGGCTGCGTCTCGTCGGCCAGGCCCAGGCGCTGCAAGTGTTGCAGGCGACCGATCAGCAGCAGGCGCTGGCGTTGCAGCCGGGGTTCGTTGAAGCGTTCGATCTGCACCCGGCCATCCTCGCCGTCCTCGCGTTGCAGGGTACGGTCGAGGCTCGTCCACCGCTCTTGCTCCACCTCGCGCTGCAAAGTCTGCTGGATCTCCAGTTCGGTGTGCGGCCCCAGCCATTCCGTTGCCAGTTCGGCGGCCCGATGCCGGAAGCCGTGGGCGATGTAGTCGCCCGCGATGATGAGGTCTTTGCCGGCATCGTCGCGTCCGCGCACGATCAGGTGGGTGTGCGGGTTGTCGGTGTTCCAGTGATCGACCGCCACCCAATCCAGCCGCGTGCCCAAGTCGGCTTCCATTCGGTTCACCAGATGCCGTGTGTAGGTACGCAGGTCGTCCAGTTCCGCGCCGTCCTCGGGCGAGACGATGAAGCGGAAATGGTGCCGGTCGTCGGCGCTACGCGCCTTGAACGCATCGAGGTCAGCTTCGTCGGTCTGCGGCCCGTAGGCCCGCCCAGACTCGCCATCGCGGCCCGAGCCGTCGCGCTCGATATAGCGCAGGTGCTTAGCGAGCGACTGCGGACTGGCCCGCTGCTGGTTGACCAACAAGGTCTTGATGGTCACGCGCCGCGACATGGGCGTCAGCTTCTCCCCGGCGAAGCGCGCCGCCGTATGGCCGCGCCCGAGCCGTGAGCCGGGTCGCTGGCCGACGCGTGCGCCGTTTCCACTGCCTGCGGAATGGCGCATGGAGGACTTGCCGCCGCTGGCCTTGCCGGCCTGCTTGAGCACCTTGGAAACGAAGCTCTGGCCTTGGCCTTTGCCCCGGTTCCTCGGGGCATTGGGACGCACCCGGAAATCGTCGTCGCGGCGGTCGGTCATGGCCGCGCTCCCTGCAAGCTACGGCGTGTCCTGTCGTGCGAAGCACGCGGACATGCCAGCATTGGCGCGGGCTTCGCGCCCCACGCGGCACGGCGGCGAAGCCGCTCCGTGCCGCGCCACCCCCATGTGCAGACAGGCTTTCGACGCGGCCCGGTGCCGCGTCCTTTTGTCTTGCCTTCCGCCTTTGCCCTTCGCTGTCGCTCCGGGCGTCGGCGGCCCGGCGGCGCTGTGCTGCTTGCAGCCAGCCCGCCAGCGAACGCGCCAATGGCCATAGGCCGGGTGCATTCGAGGCAAGACGCCTGCACGTTGGACGGCTGTGACGGATGTTGCGCGAGGCGAGGCGCGGATGCGCCCGCACTGCACGCGCGACGACACGGCGGCAGCAGCAGCCGGAACGACATGCCCGATGGCACGATGAGATGCACGGCAACGTGCAGCGAATCGGCAGCCATCATGGGTGTGTCTCCAGCCAGACCGGATGCGCGATGCCGATCACGGCGGATGCGCTGACCGGCCCGAAATACCGGCTGTCGAACGATGCCGGATTGGTCACGCTCAACAGGAACAGCTCGCCCTCGACCAGCGGGCGGCAATGCTGCCAGGGTGGCAGCGGGCGGCCCAGCCGATCGACAGGCAGCGCGGCAGCCGCAGGCACGCCGTCGATGCGAACCTGACGGGCGACGATGCAGATGTGTTGCGGTGCGACCGCGCCCACACGTTTGAGCAGCGGAACGTGCGCCGGCAGGTAGCCGCGCTGCGCAGCGAGCGCGGAAGCGTCGGCAGGCAATCGGGTCAGGACGATGCTGCCCACGGACAAGGGACGTGACAGCGAGGTGGCCCGATGCTCAAGCGGCTGCACGCGATACCAGCCGACCGGAACGCTGTCGGACGGGTTGTAGATCAGGCGCGGCAGCGGCTGCACGAAAGCCGCCCAGGCCAGCGCAGCGAGGCCGACGGCGGCGAAGCCCGCCTGCACGATGCGAGCGCGCAGGCGCGAGCGAGGATGCGGCGCAGCTTCTGACGTGCGTGCGGTGGTGGAATCAGCGGTCATGGCAGCACCCTCCCGGCCATCCAGGCGGCATGCCGCTCGGCGGTGTATTCGGGCAGCGCCAGGCGGGCCGCCAGACGGTTGCCCAGCGTGCGCCAGTACGCGGGCGACACGTCGATAGCGGCGATGCCCAGCGCGTCGATGCCGTCGATGCGTTCCAGCACGACACGCACCGCGTTTTCGCCTTCGGCGTGCAGCAGCAGGCGTGCGCCGGGCCGCACTCCGGGGATGCGCTGCACGTCGTCCAGCGGCGTGCCAGCCTGCATCACCATGAGCTGCCAACGCACGGTGCCGTAGTCGTTGGCCTGCCAGCGGATGCGGCAGAACATTGCTCCGGGCAGGAACACCGCGCAGCGCCGCCAGCGGTCGAGCCGCAGCGTGTGCGCCGGTTCGCCGAAGCGCAGGTAGAGCTTGAAGCGCGGCTCGATGTAGGCGAGCGATACGCGCGTCAGCGGCACGTTGCCGGCCTGGCCAGCGAGTATCGCGAGCGACGGCGCAGCCGGAGGCGATGCGGCAGCCGTGGCCGCGTTCGCGGCAGTCGCGAGGGATGCGTTCATGGCGTGTTCTCCATGCGGTTCTCGGGAAACTCCCGCTCCAGCAGGCCGCGCAGCAGTTCGGCCACGGTCACGTCCTGGCCGAAGGCGGCGATCTTGATGCGTGCGCGAAGCGCGGGCGTCACGTCGAGGGTCAGGCGGGCCGTGTAGAGGTCGCCCTTGTTGAGTGCATCGGCATCGCCCTGGCGAATCCACGCCTCGGCGTGTGGATTCGTGGGCGGACGTGCGCCGATGCCGACGCGCTTGCTGCGCGGGCTATTCATGTCGGCCACCGCAGCAGTTCATCGACCAGCGCGATGATTTCACGTGCGGCGGCGCTGTCGGGCGCCGTCTCACGTGCAAGCCGGCCAGCGGCCACGCTGTCGGCGAAGACGATGCGCTGGCGCACCTCGCGCGCAGCGCCGGCAGCGGCTGTTCGGCCAGCGACTGTCGAGCCTCGCGACCGATGATCGTGGTGCTGACGCGCCGGTTGATGACGAAGGCCGCGCGCAGCTCTGGCCTGAATACCTGGGCTTCGCGGATCAGCGCGACCATCTCGGCGCTGGCCCACAGGTCGTAGGGGCTGGGCTGCACGGGGATCAGCACGCGCTCGGCCGCCAGCAGCGCGGAACGCGCCAGGGCGGCGATGCGCGGCGGGCCGTCGATGATGACGTGATCGGCGCGGCGGGCCAGTTCCGGCGCTTCCTGGTGCAGCGTCTCGCGGGCGAGGCCCACGGCGCTGAACAACCGGGGCAAGCCCTGCTGGCTTCTGCGCTGCGTCCAGTCCAGCGAGGAACCCTGCGGGTCGGCGTCCAGCAAGACGACCGATTGCCCGCGCATCGCCAGTTCGCCAGCGATATGGGTGGCGAGCGTGGTCTTGCCAACGCCGCCTTTCTGATTCAACAGCGCGACGATCATGATGCGGCCTCCGATGCTGGAAAGCCGGGCTTTGCCTGCCATGAAAAACGCTGTTCGCCGTGCCGTTTGGCGGTTGTCCACCGAAACGGCGCGCTTCTACTAAAAGTTAGAGATTTACAGTTAGGTAAGTTAGAGGGGCCGAAAACCCGCGCCGTTACTGGCTTTGCGGCGTTTTCGTACTCCTGATAGCACGATAGGCGTACTCCCGATAGCACGATACCCCGTACTCCTGATAGCACGAGGCCGTTCACAGGTTTTCCCGCAGTTATCCCCGTGCCGTGAACGGCACGGGCCGGAAGGTCAGCAGTTCCAGCCTTTCGTCCGGCATCGACTCGATACCCAAGACGTAGCCGGGCAGCGACTGCCGAGCGACCAGTACGCGCAGGTCGTAGGCGAAGTCCGAGAAGCGCGCCGCGCTGCCGGATTTGCGGTGCAGGTGCCGGAAGTCGAATTGCCAGCCGTGTTCCTGCCGCCCGCCGTGCTTGCGCACCAGGCGGTACAGCCAGCGTTCGATGCCGCCCTTCAAGCGGAAATAAGCTGGGTCGATGGTCAGCACCAAGGCGGCGTCGAGCACGCCGGCATAGAACCAGTCCGGCAGGATCAGCTCGATGCCCAGCGGCGTGCCGCTGGCATCGGCCAGTTCGCGCCACTCGTTGATCCACGAAAAGCGATGCAAGCGCCTGCTCGTGGTTTCGCGGATGGACGTGGCCACACTGGTCGATTGCAGCCGGTCGAGCGCCGCTTTCAGGCGCAGGTAGTCGTTGAGCGATGTACCGCGCCCGATGAAGCGCAGGATTTCGTAGGGCGTGGCGCGTATCCAGCGCGACGGGCGAATGCCCGCGTCGCGAGCCTCCACGATCTGCGAGGCCGCCCAAATCAAAACGTCGGCATCCCATATCGTGGCGATGCCGTGCTCGACCGTGCCTTCCACGCGGATGGTGATGTTCCCGCTGCGGAAGTCGATCGGCGCGACACGCCGCGACTTCGCCAGCGAGAAGAACGGAAAGGCCATCAAGTCCTGACTGTCGCGCGGCGCCATATCGCCCGGCAGCGCGCGGAACAGGTCGAGCTGTTCGCACTGCGGCAAGGCTTGCCCTGGTGGGCCGGACATGGCGAAGGCCACCCACGCGCCGACGATCAGCGGCCATCACGGTAGTCGCCCGCGTGGCGTTCGGCGTATTCCGGGTCGGATGTGGCCTCGTAGCTGCGCTGGTCGGCCCAGGCATCGAGGTCGCTCACCGCGTACATGACGCGGCGACCGAACTTGCGGAACTTCGGGCCGCCGCCGATCACGCGCTGCTTCTCCAGCGTGCGAGGGCTGAGGCGCAGATACTCGGCGGCTTCGTCGTTGGTCAGGTAGCGTTGGGGCTGCGAGGGCGCAGCGACAGTAGCGGCGGCAGGCCGCAAGGGAGAGGGTCGCATGGGATGTACCTCCATCAAGCCCGGCCACACCACGCGACCGGATAGAGGCACTTTCAAGAAAGCAAGGCTTCTTGCTAAGGGACGATTTGCAGGGGGCGTGAAACGTCCCCTCCCTAATGCGACGGGAACGGCGGAAGCTGTGCCAGGCGGCAGTAGCCGCCGCGCATCAGCGCATCGCCCCGGCGCACCAGCCGACGCACGCGGGCACGCAAGGCGCTGTCTTTGTGCCAATCGACCGCGACGGTATCAACGCCGAACAGTCCCTCGGCAACCTCGCGCAAAGACGCGCCCGCCAGGGTCGCGTCGAGTGCCTGCAAGGTGTGCAGTTCCAACACTGCGGCGTGCGTGGGCCGCGAGCGAGTCGCCGCCGCAGACGCGGTCCCAGTTGTAGTGGACAACGCATCCAGCCCAGCCGCCAGTGCGCGATACCGTGCGCAAGGCGTAGTGCAGCCTCGGATGGCGTAGAGGTAGGCCATGCCGTCGGCCATGCTCGGCGTGAGCGCGAGCCGCACGCAGCAGCCGGGCCATTGCGTCGTCAGTATCAGGCGCTTGCCATCATGGATCAGGTGCTTGCGTCCTGGGACGTTCCAGAACTCGAAGGCATAGGCATCGGGTGGCGGATCGGCATCGGGGTAAAGCTGCACCACGGCATCGTGGTCGGGGAACCAGGCTGGATGCGCGTCGCGCGCATCCAGGGCCGGGTCTTCCAGCAGGCGCAGGCCCCAAGCCTGCGCCGCGTCCGGCCTGCGGCGACGGCGCAGCCAGTCGCGCCGGTAGTCGGGATTCCGGCGCAGGTACTCCCAGGCCAGCGCGGGGCCATCGAGATGCAGCGTGTAGAGATACGCGGCGGTCGGATACCAGTGTGCGGCGCTCGAATCAGCCATGACGCAACCTCCTGTCGATCAGCAGGAACGTCGCTATGGATTTCGGCTTGCGGGAGCTACCGTTTCAACATCAAACTGCCATCAATATCGGGGTAAGCTGTAACTTGTGGTGTCAAGACCGATTCGCTCCGGTGCATTGCCAAAATCGTCTGAACGCGACGGCTGCACCGCCGGAAAATGGTGCGCAGCACTGGACACCGTGCCGCAGCCCGCGCCAAAGATCGTGACTGTTTCCAGCAGAGTTGCACCGCTTCGGTGCAAGAGTGCGGAATCAGACCCGCACGGTCTCGACTAAGACCGAAATAGTCACAATGCGCCCCGGCTGGACGGGCTGCGCCGGCCTGTCGCAGCAGGCTGCGCACGGTTCCGGTCAGTCCGTGATCGAGCCGTTCTCCTGGGCCAGCCGGACGTATTCCGACAGCGGGCGTGCTGCCTGGAAATACCGATCCCGCCGCACCGGCAGCTTGCGCGGGCCGACGATGCCGGCCAGGTCGGACAGTTTGACCGTGCCCAGCGCCGGCATCCCGATGCCGAGGTCTATCAGCCCCGAAGCGGTATCGCAGTCAGCGGGATCGAGCGCGGCCAGCAGCCAGGTCGCGTGCGCGTCCGGCGTGAACAGCCGCACCACGGGCAGCGGATCGAGGTGCTGGCCGGCAGCGCGTGCCGCGCCGTGGGCCAGCAGCCGGGCGCGTTCATCGGCGGTGACAAGCGGCAGGGTCATGGTCGGAATCCCCACGAAACCGAGGATGCGCGGATGCGCTTTTGTGCCGAAGCGCAGAACCGCCGAACCGTATCCGTGCATCCGTGCGCAAGCACCGATACGCAATCCATCGCATCCGTAGAAGAACGGAAGCGCACAAGCGGAATTGTAGAAAGCCGGAAAGACACGGATGCGATTCCCCGGTTCTGTCGGAATCCGCATTTGCGGATTTCCGTAAAAGCACGAAAGCGGGCCTTTCAGCCATGAATGAACACTTTAGATTGTAGTCCTATTGGGTGCAATGGGCTGTCATCTTGGTTTTTACGGGGAAACCAAGTTGGTGGCAGTGAAACACTCATTGGCGATGGCCATACGGACGGTCAGGAAAGCGCGCGGCTTGAGCCAGGAAGCGTTCTCCGACGTGTCCAGCCGCACCTATATGAGTTCGCTGGAGCGCGACTTGAAAAGCCCGACCATGCACAAGCTGACCGAGCTGTGCGAGGTCATGGACGTGCATCCGCTCACGCTGCTGACGCTGGCCTATGCCGGCGACAGCACGCGCAAGACCGATCAGCTTCTGGCGCAGGTGCGGCAGGAGCTGGAGGCGGTGTTGAAGGAGCGCGACACGCCGTAGGCGCGTGCGTGACGTGCTGCGCCAGCAGCACGGCGCCCCGCCGCAATGGGCGGGGCGCGGTGGGCGACCGTCAGGCCGCCTTGGGCTTGCTGCGCGACCAGATCAGGTCGTGCGTGCCGTCCTCGTTCTCGATCAGGCGGGCATAGACCGTCGCCGGGAACGAAGGGTCATCGAGCGAAACCGACAGGTACGGACGATCGGCCTGGCTGGTCTTCTTCCACGCCGCGCCGATCTCGTGGCCGGCCGCCTGAAGGTGGAAGTCGGGGGCGTTCTCGGTGTCGCCCTTGTCGTTGGGAACCAGCTTGACCTTGACGTTGAGCGTCAGGGTGCGAAGCGTGCCGGTGAAGCCGTCTTTCTCTGCGGTGAAGGTGCCGATGTTAGCCATGATGTTTCTCCTTTCGGGTTGAACAAGGTCGCGCCAGTGCGTCCTTGTTGTGATCCGGCCAGCGGGGGATGGGCTGGCCGCACCGCGCAGCGGTCGCAACACCGTGGAGAACCTGGAAGCGAAAAGAATTTGTCCCGCGAGGAAGCCGCGCAGCGGCGGGGAAATTGTTTTCGCTGAAAGGTTGCGGCCATGAAGCCCAAGGCGCAGCCGTTCCCTCGCCAGGATTCACGACAAGCCAAGGACGCACGGGCCGCCCGCTCCCGAATGGAGACGTGGCCGACTCGGCATCCCCGCGTGACGGCTTCACCGGCTTGCGCCCTGACGCGGGCAAGGCCAACACCCCAACGACAAGCGAGAACGCCTCTTGCCGCAGATTGCGGCGACGGGCTTGAGGCGTGGCGTGGATGCTCCATAGCGAAGCCGGGTGGCGTGTCGGTGAACCGTCCTTCGTGACGTACAAGCGCGAACCGCCAGCGTCGAGGACGGCGCGCTTTGGCACAACCTGCCGCAGCAAGCCGGGGCGTAGCCCCACAAGCCCCGCCCATTGCGGCGGGGCGCCATCGAAACCTTGCCCGCGTCAGCGGGCGCCGATCGCCGTACCGCGTGCAAGGCACTTGCACGTCCGCCACGTCGCCGCCTGGCCGAAGGCGGCGACGTGGCGATTTTGCTTTGGACGCTGGAACCGGGCGCGGCCACCGCCGCGCCCGGATTTTCGACCACCGGCCCCAAGGCGGAACGGCTTGGGCCGGTGCTGCTCGTTATTCCTTGGTTTCGATGATCCACCACACGGCACGCGGCAAGGCGTGGCCTGTGATGGGATGCAAGTCGGTCAGGTCGGCGCAGGCTGTCCAGCCGGGGGGCGGACGGTAGCCGCGCACGTCGCCTTCGCCGTGCCAGCGGCGAGCGCGTACCGTGCCGGGCGCATAGGTCGCCGCCATGCGCGGGCGGCTGGTGGTGGTGCGGGTCATGGGGGCTTCTCCTTCAAGCGAAGCTCCCCGGTCGAGGCCGGGGCGCTTGCCTTCGGCGCGGGTCAAGCGGCCAGTGCCTCGGCGGTTCATCCGCCATTGCCTCGGCATCCTCCGGGGCATCCTGCGCCTGCGTTTCCTGCGGCGCAGCTTCCGGGCTTTCGGTCTTGAAGATGGCAGGCATCCAGCCGGTGCCGTCCGCCAGCCGTTCGGCTTCGCTGGCAATGTCCGCCTTCTTCAACTTCGCCAGTCGAGTAGCGTGCGACGGTGCGAACTCGCCCACGGCTTCCAGAATCGCGGCCTTCGGCACATGCTGGAAATAGCCGTCTGCGGTGGGCTGCCACCATGCCGCCATGTCGAGGCCTACGGCCTGCGCCAGTTCCGCGCCCGGCTGGTGCGTCGTGGCGCGAGGCGTCACCACGTCCACGGTCGCCGCCACGCATACCGCCAGCAGCCGCACCAGCTCGCCTTGCTCCATCGCCAGCAGCGCGGCGAACAGTTCGGCGCTGTCCTGCGGCAGCGCTTCGCCCGCGACCTGCTGCAACTCGCGCAGGGCCACGGCGGCGGGCGACTCGGGCCAGTCGGGGGCCATGCCTTCCAGCCGGTCTTGCACTTTCAGGCTCACGCCCAGCGGCAGGTCGTGGCCGTAGTGGCTGCCCTGCAAGATGGTCTGCACCATGCCATGCACCACGGCAGCCAGCGCGGCTTGCGGATGCCGGGCGAGTTCGATTTGCAGCGCGGCGGTGCGGTGGGCGCTCAACCGCTGCGCTAGCCGGTCAGATATGGCGGTGATCCTGGGCTGCTCGTCGTCCTCGCCTTCGTCGCTGGAACCCTGCCGCAAGCGTTCCAGCGTGCGCAGCGCCTTGGCTTCGGCTTCGCGCATCAGGCCGCGATGAATCACGGTTTCGCCGTTGCGGTCGATGGTGACGATGGCCCCGGCTGCGGCCTTCACGTTCGGACTGTAGTCCTGCAAGCCATCTTCCAGCGCCTGCAATTGCTCGCCCACGGCTTCGCCTTCCTCTTGCAGCGCGTCGGCCTTGTCCTCGTCCTCGGCGTTCAGCGCGGCATCCACAGCTTCGGCCAGTTCGTGCAGCTTGGCTTGCAGCTTCTCGATGCGTTGGGCCTCGCGCTTGGTCGGCTCGCGTCGCTCCCTGGACGCACGCTGGAAGGCGTGCAGGTCGGAATGGGTCACTCCCGGCGTGGTATCCACCCATGCCCAACCCTCGGCGCGAACATTGGCGGCAATGCCTGCCAGCCGGTCTTGCGCCAGCCGTTCCAGTAACGCGGCATCGGTCAGATACACGCCCGCGTCACCTTCCGCGAACAGGTCACGGCGAATCCCGCCGCCTGCGACCTCGTAGGCGTCCAACCCGACGAAACGCACCAGCGGATGCCGGTAGGCGTCGATTTCGCGCTCGGTCAAGCGTTCGCGCAGGTTGGACGGGTGACGTTGCCACGTCGGCGCGTCGTAGAACGCGCTTTCCTGCGCAACGTGGTCATCGGTGATGGCAAGGGCCATCAACTGGTCAAGGCTCACGCCGTCGGCCCGATAGTCGGCCATCAGGCGCGGGGAGACATTCGCCAGCTTCAAGCGGCGCTGCACCACCAGCGGCGTGACGCTGAAATCCGCTGCAATGTCCTCGATGGGTCGGCCTTCGGCCACCAGCGCCGCGAAGGCTTCAAACTGGTCTGCCGGGTGCATGGCTTCGCGTTGCACGTTCTCGGTGAGGCTGGCGGTGCGGGCCGTGCCATCAGCCACCAGCAGGCAAGGCACCTCCCATTCCTTCGGGATGCGGCGCTTCTTCGCCAGCAGCTTCAACGCGGCCAGCCTGCGGCCACCGGCGACGACTTCGTAACGTTCGCCATCGGCGGCGGCAATGACAATCAGGTTTTGCAGCAGACCCACACGCTGGATGGATGCAGCCAGTTCGGGAATGGACATGCGCGGAGCCTTGCGCACGTTGCGGCCCGTGGGGCGCAGCACCAGCCGCGACAGAGGAACCAGAATCAGGTTCTTGGTGGGGTCGGCGGCTTCCAGCACGGCGGCATGGGTAACGGCGCGGGCTTCGGTTTGGGTGATGGCGTTCATGATGTATCTCCAATCAAGTGAAACAAGGGAATGGAGGGGAAACCGCCCCTCCGGCGGGGAAACGGTCAGGCTTTGAGCTGGCGCAGGCCATCGGCCAGCAGCCACAGGGCGCGGTTCAGGCGCACATCGGAATCAATGCCCTGCACCGGGCGGGTGCGCTGGCGGCGTCCGTTGGCGCTGCGGCCATGCAAGCCGCCCTTGGTCAAGTTCTCCTGCGTGCGGTTGAACACGCTCCACAGGTCGGGGCGGCGGTCATCGAAGCGGCGCGGCATCAGGATTTGCGATTCCGTGATGGGTGCGGGCTTGTCCGGGTCGTCGTACTTGAGGGCCAGCGCGGCGCGGGCAAACGCTTCGGCTTCGCCATCGTCCAGCGTGATGCCGCGCATCAGGTCGCGGGATTCCTTCACCCGCTCGAAGCCACTCAGCACCTCAAACGCGCCTTCGATGACATGCCCGGCCACGTCGCCCTTGTGGGGCACGCGCACATCGGCCACGGTGTCGCCGCAGACAAGGCCATTGCTGCAAACGAAGCGGAACATGCCGGCCAGCATCTGATAGCTGCTGGTACCGTCGTGCGAGTTCAGCAGCACGATTTCATTGGCTTCCGCGCCATTGATCTGGCTGGCATGGCGCAGGCGAATCATGTGTTTGGTGTGCTCGCGCTTGCCTTCATCGCGCACGCGGGTCTGCGTCACCATGAAGGGCTGGAAACCTTCCTTGCGCAGTTCGGTCAGCACGGCGGCGGTGGGGATGTAGCTGTACCGCTCGGAGCGGCTCTCATGCGGCGCGTCCGCGAAGATGGACGGGGCCACCCTGCGGATTTGGTCGTCGGACAGGGGGTGGTCGCTGCGCAGCGCCGGGGAATGGGAGGCGAAACGGGATGCGAGTTGCATGGTCTTTCTCCTGACAAAAAGAGGTTTGCTGTTCACACCGCACACCGGATTCCAAGATTCGGAGCCCAGCCTTTCGGCTGTTTGGTGCGGTCGGCACGAGGAACCCGGTTGGCCCTGTTGCCACCGTCTTTCCTGAGTTCATCGCCCGCGACGAAAGGGAGCGCGCGGACGGAGGCCATCAAGGAGACAAGCGCGGGGTTGGTGCGGCCCGCAGGCGCAGCCGAGGACACGGCCCTGCGCGCCTTGAAGGCATACGGTCGCGGGCTACAGTCGCGGACAAGGTGATGAAGTCAGGGGAGACGGCTGGACAGGCAACGGTCGCCCATCTGTGCCGACCGCACGGCAAGCGAAGCGCGCAGGCCCGAAGCTGGAAGCCGGGCCGGAGGCGTCAGCCGAGCGGAGCGAGGGAACGATGGAAGCCCGTCAGGGGCGAGACGCCGCAGGCGGCTCGATGCGCAGCACGACAGCGCGCCGGGACGCCATGAGGTTCTACGCGCTTACCACTTGCGCGACTATTCAATAAATGTTGTATTATCGAACCATGAACGAAAATCAAGCTGTTTCCGCCCTCGGCGCCTTGGCCCATACCCAGCGGCTGCGTGTGTTCCGCGCCCTAGTTGTCGCCGGCCCCGAGGGGATGACGCCCAGCGTGCTGGCCGATCTGCTCGACGTGGCACGCAATTCCCTGTCCTTCCACTTGAAGGAATTGGCCCACGCTGGCCTCGTCACCATCGAGCAGCAAGGCCGCAACCTGATCTATCGCGCCGACTTCGCGCAGATGAACAACCTGCTCGGCTACATGACCGAACACTGCTGCCAGGGCGGCACATGCGAAGTCACGGAATCCTCTGCCACCTGTGCCTCCTGCTGAAAGGAACTATCCATGAAGCGCTTCCATGTCCATCTGCATGTCAATGACCTGCCCCGCAGCATCGGCTTTTATTCCCAACTCTTCGCCGCGCAACCCACGCGCGTCGAAAGCGATTACGCGAAGTGGATGCTCGAAGACCCGCCGGTGAACTTCGCCATTTCCACGCGCGGCAACAGGCCAGGCATCGACCACCTGGGTATCCAGACCGACGACGCTGAGGAACTGGCCGCCCTCAAGGCACGCGCGCAGGCCGCCGACATGGCGCTGCTCGACGAAGGCACTACGACCTGCTGTTACGCACGCAGCGAGAAGCACTGGATCACCGACCGCAAGGTGTGGCATGGGAGCACTTCCACACGCTGGGCAGCATCCCAGTCTTCCATGAGGCAGCCTCAGTCACGACACCGATCACCGCACCGGCTTGCTGTACAGCAAGCCCCCGTTCTTCCTGCTGTTGAGAAAGCACGCCATGACCACGGAGAGCACATACAACGCACTGTTCATCTGCACGGGCAATTCCGCACGTTCCATTCTCGCTGAAGGCATCCTCAACAAGCTGGGCCAAGGGCGCTTTCGGGCCTACTCGGCGGGCAGCCAGCCGAAGGGCGAAGTGCATCCGCTGGCGCTCGCCACGCTGGAGCGGCTGCACATGCCGACGACCGGCTACCGCAGCAAAAGCTGGGACGAGTTCGTGGCGCCGGATGCACCGGTGTTCGATTTCATCTTCACCGTCTGCGACAACGCCGCCGGTGAGGCGTGCCCGCTGTGGCCGGGCAAGCCGGTATCGGCCCATTGGGGCGTACCCGATCCGGCAGCCGTCGAAGGCAGCGAAGAACAACGGCTCAAGGCGTTCAAGGATGCCGCGCTGACCCTGCGTCGCCGCATCGAGCTGTTTCTCTCGCTGCCGCTGCAACGCCTGGACGCCATGTCGCTGCAACGCGAGTTGCGAAATATCGGCCAAGAGTGAAGAGCGTCACTTCATCAACAACCAGATTTGAAAGGACACCCCATGCCAAACATCCAGATTTTCGACCCGGCGCTGTGTTGCAGCACAGGCGTATGCGGCGTTGAAGTAGATCAAAACTTGGTGAACTTTGCCGCCGACGTGGATTGGGCCAAACAAAACGGTGCTCAGATCGAACGCTTCAACCTGGCACAACAGCCCCTTACTTTCGCCGAAAACCCGACTGTGAAAGGCTTTCTGGAACGCTCGGGCCAAGAGGCGCTGCCCCTGGTTCTGGTCGATGGCGAGGTGGCCTTGGCCGGTCGCTATCCCAACCGCAGCGAATTGACCCGCTGGGCTGACATCGAGGCGCCCGAAACCTCCCCAACCCAAGGCGCTTGCTGCTCTGGCAACCGCTGCTGCTGAACGAGGAGATTTCATGCACTTTCTGACCCAGCCGCCTCGATTCCTTTTCTTCACCGGCAAAGGGGGCGTCGGCAAGACCTCCATCGCCTGCGCAACGGCCGTGCAACTGGCGGCCCAGGGCAAGCGCGTGCTCCTCGTCAGCACCGACCCAGCTTCCAACGTGGGGCAGGTTTTCGGCGAGCGCATCGGCAACCGCATCACGGCGATTGCCGCCGTGGCGAACCTGTGGGCACTGGAAATCGACCCGCAGGCAGCGGCGCAAGCGTACCGTGACCGCATCGCTGGGCCTGTGCGGGGCGTGCTGCCCGACGAGGTGGTGCGCGGCATCGAAGAATCTCTGTCGGGCGCCTGCACCACGGAAATCGCCGCCTTCGACGAGTTCACGGCCTTGCTGACCGATACGGCGCTGACGCAGGATTACGAACACATCATTTTTGACACTGCCCCCACCGGCCACACCATCCGCCTGCTGCAACTGCCGGGCGCATGGAGCGGCTTCCTGGAAGAGGGCAAGGGCGATGCGTCGTGTCTGGGCCCTTTGGCGGGCCTGGAAAAACAACGCGCCCAATACAAGGACGCGGTCGCCGCCCTGGCCGACCCGCTGCTTACCCGCCTGGTGCTGGTGGCCCGCGCGCAGCGCCCCACACTGCGCGAGGCGGCACGCACCCATGAAGAACTGGCCGCCATTGGGCTGACACGCCAGCATCTGGTCATCAACGGCGTCTTCCCTGCTGGCGAGGCCGAAAACGATACGCTTGCCGCTGCCATCTACGAAAGAGAGCAGGCCACGCTGGCCGCCATTCCGCCGGCACTCCAGGCGTTGCCTCGGGATCAGATCGCGCTCAAGCCGTTCAACCTCGTCGGCCTCGATGCCCTGCGCCACCTGCTGGTCGATACCGACGCCAAGCATGACGCCGATGCCATCGAACTGCCCGACCAGATCAATGCGCCAGACTTGTCCGCCCTGGTCGATGAGATCGCCGTCGATGGGCACGGGCTGGTCATGGTGATGGGCAAGGGTGGCGTGGGCAAGACCACGCTGGCCGCCGCCATCGCCGTGGAGCTGGCGGGCCGGGGACTACCCGTGCATCTGACCACCTCCGACCCGGCTGCGCACCTGGCCGATACGCTGGAAGGTTCGGTGCCCAATCTGGCACTCAGCCGCATCGACCCCCAGGAAGCCACGGCGCGCTACCGCCAGCATGTGATGGACACCAAGGGGGCGCAGCTCGATGCCGAAGGCCGCGCTCTGCTGGAAGAAGACCTGCGCTCGCCCTGCACCGAGGAAATCGCGGTGTTCCAGGCGTTCTCCCGCGCCATCCGCGAAGGGAGCAGGAAGTTCGTAGTGATGGACACCGCGCCCACGGGTCACACCTTGCTGCTGCTCGACGCCACTGGCGCATACCATCGCGACATCGCCCGGCAGATGGGCGAGACGGGCGTTCACTTCACGACGCCGATGATGCAGTTGCAAGACCCCAGGCAGACCAAGGTGCTCATCGTCACCCTGGCCGAAACCACGCCCGTGCTGGAAGCGGCCAATCTGCAAGACGACCTGCGCCGCGCGGGCATAGAACCGTGGGCCTGGGTCATCAACAACAGCGTGGCGGCCGCGCACCCACACTCCCCGCTGCTACGCCAGCGTGCACGCAACGAATTGCGGGAAATCGACGCCGTGGCCACACAACACGCCCGGCGCCATGCCGTGGTGCCGCTTCTGACCGAGGAACCGGTGGGGGTGGAGCATCTGCGGGCTTTGGCAAAAAGGAAAGCGTCATGAACCGCGCGCCCTCGCCCATAGGCGTGTTCGAGCGCTACCTGACGCTCTGGGTCGCGCTGTGCATTCTGGCCGGCTTGGCTCTGGGAAACCTGATGCCAGAACTGTTCAGTGCATTGGCGGCCATCGAATACGCCTCGGTCAACCTCATCGTCGCCATACTCATTTGGGCCATGGTGTACCCGATGATGATCGCCATCGACCTAGGCTCGCTCAAAGCCGTGGGTCGGCGACCGAAGGGGCTGGTGATCACGCTGGCAATCAACTGGCTGATCAAACCCTTCACCATGGCCGTGTTGGCGGTGCTGTTCTTTGAGTATCTGTTGGCTGACCTGATCAACCCGGACGATGCTCAGCAATACATCGCCGGTCTGATCCTGCTGGGCGCCGCGCCATGCACTGCCATGGTCTTCGTCTGGTCGCAGATGACCAAGGGCGACCCAAACTACACGTTGGTGCAGGTCTCAGTGAACGATCTGGTGATGGTGGTCGCATTCGCCCCGATCGTCGCCTTGCTGCTGGGCGTGACCGAGATCGCCATCCCTTGGGAGACTTTGATGCTGTCGGTGGTGCTCTACATCGTGCTACCGCTGATCGCCGGCTGGTGGACGCGCAAGCGCCTAACTGCCCAGGGTGGTGAGGTGGCAGTCTCGGACTTCACCGCACGCATCAAGCCTATATCCATGCTCGGTCTGCTGCTTACCGTGGTGCTGCTGTTCGGTTTTCAAGGCCCGGTGATCCTGGCCCAGCCCACGCTGATTGCGCTGATTGCCTTGCCCATCCTCATCCAGTCCTACGCCATCTTCGCCCTGGGCTATGCCTGGGCCTGGGCGTGGCGCCTGCCGCACCCGATTGCCGCACCCTGCGCGCTGATCGGAACGTCCAACTTCTTCGAGCTGGCTGTGGCTGTGGCCATTGGCCTGTTTGGCCTGAACTCGGGCGCGGCGCTGGCCACCGTGGTCGGCGTACTGGTCGAGGTGCCGGTGATGCTGTCGCTGGTGGCCTTTGCCAACCGCACGCGCTCACGCTTCCCAGCGTCGTGATGGACTCCGCCGGCCTGGCATCGCTACTGCGGCTGGGCCGCCGATCGCGGCTCACACGAACCAGCACGTATTCCACCAGCTCCACCAACTCCTGAACCGAGGCAATGGCATGAGCCAGATCACCATCTATCACAACCCCGCTTGCGGCACATCGCGCAATGTTCTTGGCCTGATCCGCAACAGCGGCGAGGAGCCCGTGGTCATCGAATATCTGAAGACGCCACCCGACCGCGAAACGCTGCAACGCCTGATTGCCGCGATGGGCGTACCAGTGCGCGCGGTGCTGCGCGAGAAGGGCACGCCCTACGCCGAACTCGGCCTGGATGATTCCAAGTGGAACGACGAGCAATTGATCGGCTTCATGCTCCAGCACCCCATCCTCATCAACCGCCCCATCGTGGTCACGCCGCTGGGCATACTGCTGTGCCGACCTTCGGAAACAGTGCTGGACATCCTGCCCCAGCCGCAGCGCGGTGCGTTCTGTAAGGAAGACGGCGAAGCCGTCGTGAATGCGGAAGGTCATCGTGTCTGAATCCAGAATCGACCTACCCAATATCGACACCGCGCTGTTCCAGCAACCCGATGCCCAGCGGCTGATGGCGCCCGAGCGTGCCACCCACGCACCGCGCTTTCTGTTGCTCTACGGCTCGCTACGCGAGCGCTCGTTCAGCCGCCTGGCTGCCGAAGAAGCGGCACGCATTCTGAGCGCGCTCGGCGGTGAGACACGGATGTTCAACCCCTCGGGTCTGCCGTTGGTGGACGATGCGCCTCACGATCACCCGAAGGTCAGGGAACTGCACGAGCTGGTGCAATGGGCCGAAAGCATGGTGTGGAGTTCGCCCGAGCGCCACGGCGCAATGACCGGCCTGATGAAGACCCAGATCGACTGGATTCCGCTATCGGTCGGCGCCGTGCGCCCAACCCAGGGCAAGACGCTGGCGGTTATGCAGGTTTCGGGGGGCTCGCAGTCCTTCAATGCCGTCAACCAGATGCGCGTGTTGGGTCGCTGGATGCGGATGCTGACCGTCCCTAACCAGTCTTCGGTCGCCAAGGCATACCAGGAGTTCGATGAAGCGGGACGCATGAAGCCCTCGGCCTATTACGACCGCATCGTGGATGTGATGGAAGAGCTGATGAAGTTCACGCTGCTCACGCGCGACGTGATGCCATATCTAGTAGATCGCTATAGCGAGCGCAAGGAAAGCGCCGACGCCCTGAGCCGGCGCGTCAATCAAACAGCGATCTGAGAACCGCCATCGCAGCAAAAAGGGGGCCGAAGCCCCCTCGGTCAAATCAGACCGCGTTCGGCGAAGGATATGGTGCTGCCGCCTGCCACGATGACGTGATCCAGCGTGCGGACATCCACCAGCGCCAGTGCCTCCCTGAGCCGCTGAGTCAGCACCTTGTCGGCACCGCTCGGCTCGGGATTGCCGCTCGGGTGGTTGTGCGAAACGATGACCGCTGCCGCATTGAGCCGCAGCGCCTCCTTGACCAGCTCGCGCGGATACACCGATGCACTGTCGATGGTGCCTCGAAAAAGCTCGCTGTATTCGATCAGGCGATGCTGCGTATCCAGGAACAGCACTGCGAAGACTTCGTGCTCGAAGCCGGCCAGCTTGGCGCGCAGGTACTCCTTGACCGCCGCTGGCGAACTGAACGAGGCACCACGCTGCATCTTCTGCTCGATGGCCTGGCGCGCGGCCTCCAGAATCTGGTCGGTCGTCGCCAGCAGGTAGCGGCCTTGTGCATCGCGCACCATCAGCGAGGTATCGAACGAGGAAAAGGATAGTTGCGACATGATCGTGCTCCGGTTGCTCGGGCGGAATTGCCCGGAACCGTCGCCAGCACGGCGCAGCGCAAGCCGTCAGGGGTCGCAGACGGCCGCCAGGACGCAAGCGCGCACAAGCGCGCGCCGCCCTTGACGGCGAGAACGCCGTGATACGGTGAAGGAAACAGCAAGACCGCCTACACCCCGCCCACTGCACACAGTCGGCCTTTGGGGCAAGCGGAGCGCGCAGGCCCGGCAGGCCCGGCAGGGCCGGAGGCGGCAGGGGCCAAAGCCGGATGGCCGCGATTCGGCACGAAGCGCGGGGCGCAGCCCGCGAACCCGACGGCGGCACGCCGGGACGCCCGAATGCTTGGGACAGAACTACCCGTTGTCTGTCTTGCGCTGCTCGATCTGCAACTGCGCCCGCTGCGTTGCCTGTTGCAGCCGCTCCACCAGCACGCCCCTCGGAGGCAAGGCGGTCAGGTATTCGGCAACGTGGATGCCCGACTTGTCCAGCTCCAGCAACTCGATCTGCTCACGCTTCTTGCCGGTGCAAAGGATGATCCCTAATGGCGAGGCTTCCTCCGGCTCGCGTTCATGCTTGTCGAGCCAGCGAAGATAAAGCTCCATCTGTCCCTTGTAGGCCGCCTTGAAGTCACCGACCTTCAACTCCACCGCCACCAGCCGTCGCAGCTTGCGGTTGTAGAACAGCAGGTCGAGGTGGAAATCCTCGTCGTCAATCGGGATGCGCTTCTGTCGGGCCACGAAGCTGAACCCCGCGCCTAGCTCCAGCAAGAACGACTCCATTTCGCGGATGATCGCCGCCTCCAAGTCGCCTTCCTGCCAAGTGTCCCGCAGCCCCAGGAAGTCGAGGATGTATGGGTCGCGCATGACCAAGGCGGGCGACATGCGCTGCGCGTCGCGCATCGTCGCCAGCTCCTGCGCAATCGTCTCGCCCGGCTTCTTGGACAGCGCTGTGCGCTCGTACAGCATCGAGTTGATGCGCTCGCGCAACGTCCGCACGCTCCAGCGTTCGGCGCTGGCCATCTGCGCGTAGTAGTCCCGCTGGAGCGGATCTTTCAGCGGGATCAGAGCAATGAAGTGCGTCCAACTCAATTGTCGTATCAGTGATACGACAATCTGCTCCTCGGGGAAGGTGGCGGCAAACTGCACCATGCGGCGCAGGTTCTTGACCGCAAAACTGCTGCCGTACTCCTTCACCAACTGCGCCGCCAGGGTAGGCAATACTTCCTCGCCGTAGTCGGCTCGCCGGCCCTCCAGGACTTGCGTGCGGATACGCTGGCCGATACGCCAGTAGAGCATCGTCAGCTCGCTATTCACCGCCGAGGCGGCGCGTTGCCGCGCCGCCTCAATCAGTACCCGAATGTCGCCCAGCAGCGCCGACGGCGCTGCGGGCGATGCCACGGATGACCGGCGCGTGTTCATACTGCCGCCTCCGCAAGCTGGCGCGCGCCCGTGATGGCCTGACGCCGGCTGGCCACCAGCTCGGCCGCATCGCGTACCGGCTTGTCCTCGGTGTGGACGTAGTGCATGAACATCGCCACGGTCTTGTGGCCCGTCAGCTTCATGCCTACCTTGGTCGGCACGCCCGAATTGGCAATGTCAGTGGTCGAGCGATGGCGGATGCCGTGCGTGCCGACGTGCGGGACGCTGGCGGCCTTGAGCACCCGGCACCAGCCGCCATAGTGCTCGCCAAAGGTCAGGTGCTTGGCCGGGTCGTTCGGCGACGGCAGGACATAGGGGCAGTCCTCCCTGCGCGGTGTCGTCGAAAGCAGCCGATACGCTTCCTCGCTCATGGGCTTTGAAATGCCACCGACCTTGCTGTCGGGCCACACCACACGCCGGTTCTCGAAGTCCAGCCAGCTCCATTCGAGCGGGCAGATTTCGGAGCGCCGGGCGGCAAACTCGAATTGCAGCCGGATCGCCAGCGGAATGACGTAGTTCTCCAGCCCTTCCGCCTCCAGCTTCTCCAACTGGCGAAAGATCCTCACCATTTCCTCGTCCACGATGAGCCGGGTTTCCTTGCCCGGCGGATACATTGGGACGTGGCGGCACGGATTCGTGCCATCCGGGCGGTAGCCCCACACTTCGGCCATGTTGAACATCTTGCGCAGCACACCGAAGGTCTTGTTCGCCTCGGTCGGCTTGTAGGCCAGCTTTTCCATCAGCCCGGCAATATCGGGCCGCTTCACCTCATGCACCTTCTTGCGGCCCAGCAGCGGGACGATGCAGCGGTCGATGACGGCCTGATAGCCACGCTGCGTGCTGGGCTTGTTGCGCTTCTTGGAGTAGTCCTCCATGAACTTCTTGCACAACGCTTCGACCGTGGGCGCCTTGCGCGCTTCGGCCTTGGCACCGCCGGGGTCGCCGCCCCGGCGAACCTCGGCCAGCCAGTCCTGCGCCATGACGCGGGCCTGCTCCACGGTCAGTTCCCCGAACAGGCCCAGCGAAGGCTTGCGAGGCTGCCCGGAGTTTGTGCGGTACTGGAGCATGAACACCCGGCGGCCCTTCGGGGTAATCTTGCACAGGAAGCCCGGCACCACGGTATCCCGTAGTTCGATGTCCTTGGCCTGGGGTTGCGCTGACTCTACGGCGGTCTTGGTGAGCTTGATCTTAGCATGATGACTCCTTGGAACGACCCGAATTCCAAGAGCCAGATAGGAGCGGCGCGAAGGAAAACCGGGTCAAGTTTCAGAAAGCACCGGCATATGATGGACGCGCGTAAGTTCTTGATAAACCTGCTGTATCGAGCTATGGCGCAGTCCAGCGAAGTACCGGGCTGGAGTCATGCTGAAACAAAAAAACGCCCCGGCAACGACCGGAGCGCTCTCTATGCAGCCAGCACAGCAGCCACGCGGGCCACTGCATCACCGGAGGCCTGAACGGCCCCCGTATCAGTGGTGGTGGCCACCCTCGCCGTGAATGTGACCATGGGCCACTTCCTCTTCGCTGGCGTCACGCACGTTGACGACCTTGACGTCGAAGTTCAGGCGCTGGCCGGCCAGCGGATGGTTGCCGTCGACGATCACGTCGTCGCCTTCCACATCGCGAATGGTGACGATCTGCATGCCGCCATCAGGGCCGGAGGCGTGGAACTGCATGCCGACTTCCAGCTCGTCGACGCCTTCGAACATGGCGCGGTTCAGCGTCGCGACGAGCTCCGCGCTGTACTCGCCGTAGGCATCCTGGGGCTCGATGGTGACCTGGATCTGGTCGCCGCCCTGCTTGCCTTCGAGGGCTTTTTCCAGACCGGAAATGATGTTGCCTGCACCGTGCAGGTAGACCAGCGGCGCGCCGCCGGCCGAACTGTCGATCACCTCACCGGCGTCGTTGGTGAGGGTGTAGTCGATGGAGACAGCCTTGTTAGCGGCAATCAGCATGGGGCAAAACCTTTGCTTGAGAGGATGGATGCCAAAGTTTAACCGCCCATAGCGACGAATGCGAACCGAGGCCGGATAAACGGGGCGCTCTCGCCACTTGACAGCCCCCACATGTAGTGCCTTGGAGAGCCGGACTACAACCTTTGGATGGCATCCCTTTCGCGGCGTATGTGCAAGAATCCGCGCAGATTTCTTTGGCAGCCCATTTCAATAACATTCAGCAAACCAAGGAGCACCGATGTCGGCTCGTAACATCCTGGTGATTAACTGCGGCAGCTCGTCGATCAAGTTCGCACTGGTCAACGAAGCGCAAGCGACTTTCCCCCTGCAAGGCCTGGCCGAATGCATCGGCAGCCCGGAGCTGTCATCCACTTCGAGAGCGCCGCCGGCAAGGAAAGCGTCAAGGTGCCGAATGCCGATCACCAGGCTGCCCTCGCCCAGATCCTGCCACGCGTGGAAGATGCCGCTGGCGGCCACCTGGACGGCATCGGTCACCGCGTGGTGCATGGTGGTGAAAAGTTCTTCGCCTCGTCGCTGCTGAACGACGAAACCCTGGCCGGCATCGAAGCCAACATTCAACTGGCTCCACTGCACAACCCGGCCAACCTCAGCGGCATCCACGCCGCCATCAACCTGTTCCCGAAACTGCCTCAGGTCGGCGTGTTCGACACCGCCTTCCACCAGAGCATGCCGGAACACGCTTACCGCTACGCCGTGCCTGACGTGCTTTACAAGGAACATGGCGTGCGCCGCTACGGTTTTCACGGCACCAGCCATCGCTATGTCAGCAAACGCGCCGCCGAACTGGTCGGCGTGCCGGTGGAGAACAGCAGCTGGCTGGTCGCCCACCTGGGCAATGGCTGTTCCACCTGCGCCGTGGTCAATGGCGAGAGCCGCGACACCAGCATGGGCCTGACGCCGCTCGAAGGCCTGGTGATGGGTACCCGCAGCGGTGACGTCGACCCGAGCCTGCACAACTTCCTGAACAAGACCCTGGGCTGGGACCTGGCCAAGATCGACAACATGCTCAACAAGGAAAGCGGTATGAAGGGGCTTTCCGGCCTGTCCAACGACATGCGCACCCTGACCGAGGCCCGCCTGGCTGGCCACCCGGGCGCCGTGCTGGCCTTCGAGGTGTTCTGCTACCGCCTGGCCAAGTCGCTGGCCGCCATGTCCTGCGCCCTGCCGCAACTGGACGGCCTGCTCTTCACCGGCGGCATCGGCGAGAATTCCGCGGCGGTGCGCGAGCGCACGCTGGAGCACCTCAAACTGTTCGGCTTCAAGCTCGACGCCGAGGCCAACGCCCGCTGCACCCGCGGCGTCGCCGGCGAGATCCAGGCCGAGGGCAGCCCGCGCGTGATGGTGGTGCCGACCAACGAGGAGCGCCAGATCGCCCTCGATACGCTGGCGCTGCTGGACGCCTGAGCGTTCGAGGCACGTTGAGAATGATCGAGACCCGACCGCGCAAGCCGTCGGGTCTCTGCCCATACGGCCCGCGGCAAACAGGCAGTTCCCGCCCTCGCGCAACTCGCCTAGCCTAGCCGGCGCCCAGCCCCGTTACCCCGAGCACCTGCTTCCCAAGGAGATGCCATGCACACACTCTTCCTCGCCCCTACCGGCTTCGGTGGCGGTCTCAACTCCATCAGCCTCGGCCTGATCCGCGCCCTTGAAAAAGCCGGCCTGAAGGTCGGCTTCTTCAAACCCATCGCCCAGCCCTTCCCGGTCGACCAGGGCCGCGAGCGTTCCTGCATCCTGGTCGAGCGCACGCTGCAGCTGTCCTCGCCCGAGCCGCTGCCGCTGGAGCGGGTCGAGCGCCAACTGGCCGACGGCGAGATCGACCTGTTGCTCGAGGACGTGGTGAGCCGCTACCAGCAAGTCGCGGCCGGCAAGGACGTGGTCATCGTCGAAGGCATGGTGCCGACCCGCGAATCCAACTACACCCAGCGCATCAACACCCACCTGGCCAAGAGCCTGGATGCCGAAGTCATCCTGATCGCCGCCCAGGGCAGCGACAGCCTCAAGCGCCTGGCCGAGCGCATCGAGATCCAGGCGCAGCTGTACGGCGGCGCCAAGGATCCCAAGGTGCTCGGCGTGATCCTCAACAAGGTCAAGAGCGAGGAAGGCATCCCGGCCTTCGTCGACAGCCTCAAGCAGCACCTGCCGCTGCTGGGCAGCGCGGACTTCCAGCTGCTCGGCGCGATCCCCTTCGCCGAAGAACTCAACGCCCTGCGCACCCGCGACATCGCCGAGCTGCTCGGCGCCCAGGTGCTCAACGCCGGCGAAGCCGAGCAGCGCCGCGTCAGCAAGATCGTGCTCTGCGCCCGTGCCGTACCGAACACCGTGCAGCTGCTGCGTTCCGGCGTGCTGGTGGTGACCCCGGGCGACCGCGACGACATCATCCTCGCCGCCAGCCTGGCCTCGCTCAACGGCGAGAAGCTCGCCGGCCTGTTGCTGTGCAGCGACTTCGCGCCGGACCCGCGCATCCTCGAGCTGTGCAAGGCCGCGTTGGACGGCGGCCTGCCGGTGATGACCGTCGAGACCAATTCCTACGACACGGCCAACAACCTGTTCGGCCTGAACAAGGAAACCCCGTCGGACGACATCGAGCGCGCCACCCGCGTGACCGACTTCATCGCCCAGCACCTGCATCCGGAGTTCCTCCACACCCGCTGCAGCGTGCCGCGCGGCGAGCTGCGCATGTCCCCGGCGGCGTTCCGCTACCAGTTGGTCAAGCGCGCCCAGGATGCCAACAAGCGCATCGTTCTGCCGGAAGGCAACGAGCCGCGCACCATCCGCGCCGCCGCCATCTGCCAGGAGCGCGGCATCGCCCGCTGCGTGCTGCTGGCCAAGCCGGAGGAAGTCCAGCAGGTCGCCCACGAGCAGGGCATCAGCCTGCCGGCCAGCCTGGAGATCCTCGATCCGGACGCCATCGCCAACCGCTACGTCGAGCCGATGTGCGAGATGCGCAAGGCCAAGGGCCTGACGGCGGACGATGCCCGCGAGCAGTTGAAGGACACCGTGGTGCTCGGCACCATGATGCTCGCCCTGGACGAAGTGGACGGCCTGGTTTCCGGCGCCGTGCACACCACCGCCAACACCATCCGCCCGGCCCTGCAGTTGATCAAGACCGCGCCGGGCTACAGCCTGGTGTCTTCGGTGTTCTTCATGCTGCTGCCGGACCAGGTGCTGGTCTACGGCGACTGTGCGGTGAACCCCAACCCGAACGCCACCGAGCTGGCCGAGATCGCCCTGCAGAGCGCCGAGTCCGCCGTGGCCCTGGGCGTCAACCCGCGCGTGGCGATGATCAGCTACTCCACCGGCAGCTCCGGCAGCGGTGCGGAAGTCGAGAAGGTCGCCGAAGCCACCCGCATCGCCCAGGAGCGCGCCCCCGAACTGCCGATCGACGGCCCGCTGCAGTACGACGCCGCCTCCGTGCTCAGCGTCGGCCGGCAGAAGGCACCGAACAGCAAGGTCGCCGGTCAGGCCACGGTGTTCATCTTCCCCGACCTGAACACCGGCAACACCACCTACAAGGCGGTCCAGCGCAACGCCAACTGCCTCAGCGTCGGCCCGATGCTGCAGGGCCTGGCCAAGCCGGTGAACGACCTGTCCCGTGGCGCCCTGGTCGACGACATCGTCTTCACCATCGCCCTGACCGCGCTGCAGGCCGCCAACCAGAAGGCCTGACCGCGGAAGCGCGCGTTTTCCACCCTACGCCACGCGCACCATGCGGGCGTAGGGTGGATGGCCGAAGCCATCCACGCGAACGCATCGCCACCCAACCCTGTGCGCGAGGCATGCCGGGCGCGCTCCGCGTGGGAAAGCGCGGCGCGCGTTTCCCACCCTACGCCAGACCTGTTGCATTGCCCGTCGGGCTTCGCCCGACAGTTGCAGTTCGGCGCACAATCGCTACCCTTGGCGCCTCGAATCAGTCGTATCGACGAGACGCCCCATGCTGAGCTTCCTTCCCTCGCCCCTGCGAGGCACCCTCGCCGCGCTGACCCTGGCGCTCAACACGCTGTTCTGGTGCTGGCCGCTGTTCGCGCTTTCGCTGCTCAAGCTCGTGTTGCCCATCCCCGCGATCCAGCGCGGCCTGCGCTTCGGCATGCACTGGATCGCCGAGTCCTGGATGGCGGTCAACAGCTTCTGGATGGACCTGGTGCAACCCATCCGCTGGGACGTGCAGGGCCTCGAACGGGTCGACATGCGGCACTCCTACCTGGTCACCAGCAACCACCAGAGCTGGGCGGACATCCTCGTGCTGCAGTACCAGCTCAACCGACGCATGCCGATCCTCAAGTTCTTCCTCAAACAGGAGCTGATCTGGGTCCCGGTGATCGGGCTGTGCTGGTGGGCGCTGGAATTTCCCTTCATGAAACGCTTCAGCAAGGAATACCTGGCCAGGTACCCGGAGAAACGCGGCCAGGACCTGATCACCACACGCAAGGCCTGCGAGCGCTACCGGACCAACCCGGTGTCGGTGTTCAACTTCCTCGAAGGCACGCGCTTCACACCGGCCAAGCATGACCAGCAGCAGTCGCCATTCGTCCATCTGCTCAAACCCAGGGCCGGCGGCATCGCCTTCGTCATCGACGCCATGGGCGAGCAGTTGAGCGCGCTGATCAACATCACCATCCACTACCCCGACGGCCGCCCGAGCTTCTGGGACCTGCTCGCCGGGCACATTCGCCAGGTGGTGCTGCGGATCGAATCGCAGCCGATCCCCGCCGAGTTCCTCGGCCGGAACTACGACCAGGACGAGGCCTACCGGCTGGCCTTCCAGCAATGGGTCAACCAGCTCTGGAGCGCCAAGGATGCGCAGCTGGCGCAGTTGCACCAGGCGTTTCCACCGCGTTCCTGAAACCGCCGGCGCCGCTCAGCGGCCCTCCCAGTCCACCTGCCTGGGAAAAAGGCTGGCCTGCGCCGCCGGCACCGCCGGCGAAACCAGGAAGCCCTGCATCACGTCGCAGCCGTTGGCGACCAGCCAGTCGCGCTGCGCCAGGGTCTCCACGCCCTCGGCCACCACTTCCAGACCGAGGTTGCGTCCCAGATCGATGATGGTGCTGACCACCGCCGCATCGCGCGGCGAATCCAGCATGTTGGCGATGAACAACTGGTCGATCTTCAGCGTATCCAGCTCGAAATGGCGCAGGTAGGCCAGGGACGAATAGCCGGTGCCGAAATCGTCGATGGCCACCCGCACGCCCAGCTTGCGCAACTGCCTGAGCTTATCGCAGCTCTGCTCGAGATCCTGCATCAGCGTCCCTTCGGTGACCTCCAGCTCCAGCTGTGCCGGATCGAGCTGGTACTCGTCGAGCAACCGACGCAGCGAGTCGAGCAACCCGGCGCGGCTGAACTGTATCGGGCTGACGTTCAGGCTGAGGATCAGGTCGCCACCGAACGACGGCAGCCACTGGCAGTGCTGGTTCATCCCCTCGCGCAGCACCCATTCGCCCACCCGTTCGATCAGCCGGGTTTCCTCCAGCAGCGGGATGAACACGCCGGGATGGTTCTCGCCGATGGCACCGCACGGCCAGCGCAACAGGCCTTCGAAGCCCCTGAGCTTGCCGCTGGCGAGCATCACCTGCGGCTGGTAGAGCAGCTCGAAATCGTTACGCTCGGTGGCGCTGCGCAGGTTCTCCTCCATCATCAGCCGGGCGTGCGCCCGTTCGTTCATGTCGCTGGAGAAGAAGCGGTACTGCCTGCGCCCGGCGCGCTTGGCCTCGTACATCGCCATGTCCGCCGAGCGCAGCAACTGGTCGACGCTCACCCCGCAGTCGGGGAAATGCGCGATGCCGATGCTGGCGCCGAGGGTCACCTCGGTGCCGTCGACCTTGTGCCGCACCGAGATCAGCTCGATCAGCTTCTCGGCCACCCGCGCGGCGTCTTCCGGATGGTCCAGGGAGTCCAGCAGCGCGGTGAACTCGTCGCCCCCCATGCGCGCGATGATGTCGTAGGGGCGCATGCAGGTTTCCAGCAGGCGCGCCACCTTGCAGAGAATCTCGTCGCCGGCATCATGGCCGAGCGAATCGTTGATGCGCTTGAAGCCGTCGAGGTCGATGTAGAGGATCGCCATGCGCTTGCCGTTGCGGTCGACCCGCGCCAGCGACGACTCCAGCGCCTGGTGGAAGCCGCGCCGGTTCAGCAGGCCGGTCAGCGAATCGGTGACCGCCTGGGTTTCCAGCTGCACGTGCAGGTTGCGCACCACCGACATGTCCAGCGCGATCACCACCATCGAGCGCTGCTGGCGCGGCAGCGGCGAACTGGACAGCGCCACCGGCAGCGTCGCGCCGGTGGCCGTGTGCAGCTGCGCCTCGTGCAGGCGGTAGGTCGCACCGCTGCGCCAGTGCTGGTAGAAGTCCGATTCGCGCCAGTTGGCCGGCATCTCCGGGGCCGCCAGGTGCGACAGCAGCGGCGTGCCCTGCAGATCATCGACGCGGGTGTGCAGCATGCCGGCGATGGCCGGATTGGCGAAGCTGATGTAGCCGTCCTCGCCGACCACCAGGATGCCTTCGGCGGCGTTGCTCAGCACCGAGGCGTTGAACGCGCGGGCGCTGTCCAGCTGCTGAGTGAGCAGTTGCAGGTCGCGGCGGTTGTGCTCATGCGCCAGCAGGGTATTGATCTTGTGCTTGAGCACCTGCGGATCGAAGGGCTTGAGGATGAAATCCACCGCGCCGGTGGCGTAGCCACGCAGCACCGAATCGCGGGTATGCGCGATGGCCGAGACGAAGATGATCGGCGTGTAGCGCGTGTGCGGGCTGCCGCGCATCAGGCGCGCCACCTCGAAGCCGTCCATGCCGGGCATCTGCACGTCCAGCAGCACCAGCTCGACGTCCAGTTCGAGTAGCGCCTTGAGCGCCGCTTCGCCGGAATTGACGCTGTGCACCTGCCAGTCGCCATCGCCGAGCAGCGCCTCCATGGCCACCAGGTTCGCCTCGCGGTCGTCGACCACCAGCAACGTGCGACTGCGCGGCTTGGATTTGAGCTGCGTCTGTGCCATGAGCGGTCTCCCTGTCAACGGTATCCGACCACGGGTGAGCTGTGCGGGATGCATCCGGCGCACAGTCGGGCGCCCGTTGCGGCGCCTATCGGATGTTCAGCATGCACTTCTCGCTACTCCTCTTCGCTGCCGATCGAGTCCATCTCCAGCCCCAGCCAGTGCCGCAATACGTCACGCAGCGGCGCGGTTTCGACAGGCTTGACCAGCACATCGTCCGCCCCGGCGGCAGCACAACGCTCGCGCTCCTCGGCATCGGCGTCGGCCACCAGCGCAATGATCGGCGCCTCGAAGCCGTGCTCGTCCTTGAGCCGTCGCGCCAATTCCGGACCTTCCACACCGGGCCGGCTCATGTCCAGCACTACCAGATCGAAGGCATCCTCTTCGAAACGCTGCAGCGCCTCGTCGGCACTGGTCGCCGGCACCACCTGCAATCCCAGGTCATCGAGCCGGGCAGTCAGCGAATAGATCAGTCGCACGTCTTCATCGACCAGCAAGACCCGCTGCCCCGGGCTCGACAGCTGCAGCGCGGCAGCAGGGTCCTGCACCGTGACCGGCGGTTCCGTGCGCGGCGGTGTCGCCATGCGCGCCTCCCCTTCCTGCTCGAGCAATGGCGCGCGGTGCTCATGGCGCGCCAGTTCGATGAAGACGAGTTCCAGCTCCGACTGCGCCACCGGCTTGAGCAGGTAGCGCGCATGCTCGTCGTGCCAGTCGTGGGGCTGCGGCACGCAGGAAATGATGATCACTGGCGTGCCCTGGTTGGCGGCGCGCAGCTCGCGATAGACCTGCCAGCCGCTGATGTCGGGCAGCAGGATGTCGAGTATCACCGCGGCGAAGCGTTCGTGCTGCAGGGCTTCGAGCGCCTGCTCGCCGGTATCGCGGATCACGCTGGCGAAGCCGTGCTGCTGTCCCACTTCGGCGACCCTCGCGGCGAACCCGGCATCGTCCTGGACGATCAGCAGGCCCGGCTTGGGGCCGTTCAATTGCGGCGGTACCGCGACCGCTGCCGTCGCCGCGATGGGCAGCTCGACGGTGAAGATCGACCCGCGCCCCGGATCGCTGTCCACGGTGACCTGGCCGCCCAGGACCTCGG
Source organism: Pseudomonas sp. BAY1663 (assembly GCF_000582595.1). NCBI lineage: Bacteria > Pseudomonadati > Pseudomonadota > Gammaproteobacteria > Pseudomonadales > Pseudomonadaceae > Pseudomonas > Pseudomonas sp. BAY1663. The sequence continues at coordinate 22,232 of NZ_AZSV01000017.1, read as the reverse complement.
CGAGCTGGCGGGTGATCGCCAAGCCGAGACCGGTGCCGCCATATTGCCGGCTGATGGAGCCGTCGATCTGCTGGAACGCCTGGAATATCCGCTCCTGCTGGTCACGGGCGATGCCGATGCCGCTGTCGCGTACCTGGAGCTGCAAGGTCCGGCAGGCCTCGCCCTCGCCATCGGGCAGGCAGCGGGCCGACAGCTCGACCCCGCCCCGCTCGGTGAATTTCAGTGCATTGGTCAGCAGGTTCCGGAGAATCTGCTGTAGGCGCGCGCGGTCGGAGTCCAGCGTCGCCGGCACCCCCGGCTCGATGCTCAGCGTCAGGCTCAAGCCCTTCTGCTCGGCCATGGGCCCGAGCGCATCCTCGAGCTCGGCCAGCAGCTCTGCCAGATTCAATGGTTCCAGCTTGAGCTGCATGCGCCCGGCCTCGATCTTGGCGAGGTCCAGAACGTCGTTGATCAGCTGCAACAGCTCGTGCCCGGCATGGTGGATGATGTCGGCATGGCGCACCTGCTTGTCGCTGAGGTTGCCGGTGCCGTTCTGCCGCAACTGGTCGCTGAGGATCAGGATGCTGTTGAGCGGCGTGCGCAGCTCATGGGACATGTTGGCGAGGAATTCCGACTTGTAGCGGTTGGCCATTGCCAGCTGGTCCGCCTGATCGCGCAGGCGGCGCTCGGCCTCCTTGCGATGGCTGATATCGATGATCACCGCCTGGACCAGCTGCTCGTCACCGCTGCGCAACGGCGACAGCCCGATCTCCACCGGCAGCGCCCGGCCATCGCGGTGGCGGCCGAAGAGTTCACGATTGCCGCCCATGCGCCGCGGCTCCGGGTGCTCGATATAGCCCTGGCGCAACTCGCGGTGCGCTTCGCGCATCGCCTCGGGCAGCAGCAGCTCCACCGGCTGGCCGAGCAGTTCCTCGCGGCTGTAGCCGAACAGCAGTTCGGTCTGGCGATTGACCATGACCATGCGGCCTTCGACATCGACCAGCACGAAGGCATTGGGCGAGGCCTCGACGACATTGCGAAAGCGCTCTTCGTCGCGCTTGCGCGGCTGCAGGTCGAGCAGGTTGAGCACGTAGTACAGCGCCGCGTCATGCTTGAAGCTGGTCAGGCTGGCGGCGACCGGGATCGGCCGGCCGTCCTCGCGCTGCGCCTGGAGTTCCAGCTGGCTGGTCTCGCGCAACTGCTGCAGGGTCTGCTCGCCGAGCACGCCCGGCACGTAGCGACTGACCCGTTCGCCGGCCAGCAGCTCGGTGCTGCTGGCGAGCAGTTGGCCGGCACGCTGGTTGGCCAGTTCGATGCGCCCGCCGGCGTTGCACAACAAGGTGGCCACCGGCAGTTGCTCGATCAACTGGCGGAAGCGCGCCTCGCGCTCCTGCAACTGCAGGCTGAGCGCCTGGCTGCTGCGCAGGGCACGTTCGCGCAGATAGAGATAGCCGCCCACCAGCAGGGAGAACAGCACCGCGGCGGTCAGCGCCGCCACCAGGCTGAAAGCGCGGCTGTTGTCGCGCAGGATCGCCTCGTACTCGGGCGTACTGGCTACCTGCAGCTGCCAGCTGCGGCCGTACATGTAGATGTTGCGCACCCGCTGGAAGGCGGCATCGGCACTGATCGGCGCGCGCCCCATCAACAATGGCGAGTCGGGGCTGGCGGCATCGAACAATTGCAACTGCAACATCCGGCTGCGCGAGCCGAGAATGCCCTCCATCAGGTCGGTCAGGCGGAAGGCGCCGTGCAGCGTGCCGGCGAAGGCGCGCTGGCGCTCCTCCTCGGTGGTCACCGGTGCCGCCGGGGCATAGAGCGGCAGGAACAGCAAGACGCCGGCCTGGATGTTCTGCTCGGTCTCCTGCTTGAGCCGCAACGGCCCGGTCAGCACCGGATTGCCGCTGTTGCGCGCGCTGATGATCGCTTCGCGACGGGTTTCCTCGCTGAACAGGTCGAAGCCCAGCACCCGGCGGTTGCGCCAGTCGGTCGGATGGATGTAATCGACGAAGACATATTCGTCGCGGTCGCCCGGGGGTACATGCGAAAGCGTTCACGGCCGGAACGGCGGATTCGCTCGATCATCGTCGGCAGGGTCGCGGAGGTGGCATGGCGCGCCAGTGCGACACCCTGGATACCCGGATAGAAGTCCTGCAGCTGCAGCTGGTCCGTGGCCCTGGTCCAATCCTCCACCTGCACGTCGTCGTTGCCCGCCACCAGTCCGGCAAGGCCGCGCAGCACCATCTCGTAGGCGCGCATCCGTTCGCGAAGGGTGTGCTCGATATCATCGACGGCGAAGGTGAAGCGCTGCTCCTGCTCGACCTTGCTGCGCACTTCCTGAACGTGCCACTGCCAGCCTATCCATCCTCCCAACCCCGCCATCAAGGCCAGTGCGACCAGCAATGGCAGCCAGGGCCTGCGGGAATGGAGAGCGGGACGATCATCCATTCAACCTCCTCTGTGCCACTACTGGCGTGCTATCGAATTTCAGATTCGCGAAGCGCAGAGAGGTTCAATTACAGCACAGCGACAACGGATGCATGACGTCGAAATCACGACGCAAGCGGAGCCATTGCAGCTCCGCTCGCTATGAAAGCGCTTACAGCGGCCGCAGATTGATCTCTACGCGGCGGTTCTGGGCACGGCCGGCAGCCGTGTCGTTGCTGGCGATCGGCTGGCTGGGGCCGGCACCGTAGGAGGAGATGCGCGAGGCGGCCACGCCGTTCGAGACCAGGTAGGAGGCGACGCTCTGGGCGCGACGGTTGGACAGATCCTGGTTCAGCTGCAGCGAACCGGTGCTGTCGGTGTGGCCGACGATGTCGACGCCGTTCTTGTTGAACTCCTTGAACACCTGCACCAGCGAATTCAGCGTCGGGTAGAAGCTGCTGGAGATATCCGCCGAGTTGCTGGCGAAGGTGATGTTGCCCGGCATGATCAGGGTCAGGTTATCGCCATTGCGCTGTACCTGAACGCCCGTGCCCTGCAGGGTCTGACGCAGCTTGGCTTCCTGGGTGTCGACGTAGTAGCCGTAGCCACCACCGGCCGCGCCGCCGACGGCCGCGCCGATCAGGGCACCCTTGGCACGGTCCTTCTTGCTCGAGGTCGCAGCGCCGATGACTGCGCCACTGACCGCACCGATGCCACCGTAGACCCCTGCCTTGCCGGCCTGCTGCTCGCCGGTGTAGGGGTTGGTGGTGCAACCGACCAGCAGGGCGACACCCGCGGCCAAGGCGGTCAAGTTCAGCATTTTCATAAGTACTTCCTTCATCTCGTCAGTTATCAGCGGCCACCGTCCTTGCGAACACGGACCTGAAAAACGCCGCTAGGTTACCATCGGCCATGGCAAAGAATGGGAACGAAACGACAGAACCATCAGGCGCGGACAAACGGATTTTCCCGCATCTCGTCGCCGAGGCGCGTGTCCGGGCCATGGCCGGTCACCACCGTGGCGTCCTCGTCCAGGCAGTACAGGCGCTGCTTGATCGAGCGCTCGATGCTGGCGTAGTCGCCGCCCCACAGGTCGGTGCGACCGATGCCCCGGCGAAACAGGGTATCGCCGGCAATCAGCAGCCTGGCCGCGGGGAACCAGAAGCTCATCGAGCCGGGCGTATGTCCGGGCGTGTGCAGCGCCACACCGCAACCGCAGGCCAGCGCCTCGTCGTCGGCCAGCCACTGGTCCGGGGCCGGCACGGGCGTATAGGGCACGCCGAACAGCCGGCACTGCATCTCCAGGTTGTCCCAGAGGAATTGATCGTCCTTGTGCAGGTGCAGCGTGGCGCCGGTCTTCTCCTTCATCTGCCCCGAGGCGAGGAAGTGATCGAGATGGGCATGGGTGTGGATGATGCTGACCACCTGCAACCCCAGGACCTCCAGGCGGGCGAGAATCCGTTCGTGATCGCCGCCCGGGTCGACCACAATGGCCTTGCGGGTCAATGGATCGCCGATGATGGTGCAGTTGCACTGCAGGGGCCCGACGGGGAAGGTTTCGCGTATCAGGGGCGGGATGGACGGCTCCAAGACGGGCTCCTCGAAAATGATAATTTCAGCGGCCAAGGGCTTGGCTGAACCAACATGAACCGCACGGGAGAACGAATCATCGTCACTCGAGATCTGCAGGCAATCATCGATGCGCTGCCAGGCATCTACCTGGTCGTGACGGCGGATCAAGCCTACACCATGGTCGCTGTCAGCGAGGAGCGCCTGCGCGTCACCATGACCCGCCGCGAGGAGATCATCGGCAAGCGCCTGTTCGAGGTCTACACCGACGATCCATCCAACCCCGATGCCCAGGGCGTCGCGGCACTGCGCGCCTCGCTGGAGCAGGTCATCGCCAGCGGTCGCACCCAGCGCATGAGCAACGTGCGCTATTCGCTGCAACGGTCCGACGAGGACGGGGGCGGCTTCGCCGAGCATTACTGGGACGTGATCAACGCACCGGTGTTCGGCCCGGACGGCAAGGTGCGCTACATCATCCACCGTGCCGAGGACGTGACCCAGCTGCTGCAGAGCCAGGAACGCACACGCAACCGCCTGCGGCAGAGCGACGAGCGGCTGAATGCGGCACTGCTCGCGTCCGGCACCGGCACCTTCTACTGGGACCTGGCCAGCAACCGGCTGGACATGGACGTGGCCATGCAGCGTCTGGTCGGCCTGCCGCAAGGCAACCTGAGCCTGGATGCGCTGCTGCAGCGGGTCCATCGCGACGACCGCCCGGGCATCGTCGCGCAATGCGAACGTTGCGCCAGGCTTGGCGAAGACTTCGAGATGCAGTTTCGCGTGCAGCTTTCCAGAACCGGCCTGCGCTGGCTATTCGTCAAGGCGCAGACCGGTCATGACACCGACGGCAGGCAGCCTTACCTGGTCGGCGCCTGCCTGGACATCACCGGCCACAAGCGCACCGAGCAGGCCCTGCATCGCCTCAACGAGACCCTGGAACAGCGCGTCAACGAGGAGGTGGCCGCACGGGCCTCGGCCGAGGCGGCGCTACGCCAGTCGCAGAAGATGGAAGCCGTCGGCCAGCTCACCGGCGGCCTGGCGCACGACTTCAACAACCTGCTGGCGGGCATCATCGGCTCGCTGGAGCTGATCGAGCTGCGGGTGCAGCAGGGCCGGACCGGCGAACTCGCACGCTATGTCGAGGCTGCGCTCGGCTCCGCCAGCCGCGCCACCGCATTGACCCATCGGCTGCTGGCGTTCGCCCGCCAGCAGACCCTCGACCCCAGTGCCACCGATGTCAATGCCCTGGTGGGCGGGATGATGGAGCTGCTGCAACGCACCACCGGCCCGCTGATCGAGTTCCGCAACGAGCACGAAGCACACCTCTGGCTGACGCTCTGCGATGCCAACCAGCTGGAAAACGCCCTGCTCAACCTCACCCTCAATGCACGCGACGCGATGCCCGATGGCGGCTGCCTGACCCTGACGACCCGCAACGAAAGCCTCGACCGGCACGCAGCCAGCCGTTTCGGCCTGACCCCCGGCGATTACGTGACGCTGAGCGTCAGCGACACCGGCAGCGGCATCGCTCCGGAAAAGCTCAGCTATGTCTTCGACCCGTTCTTCACCACCAAGCCGCTGGGCGAAGGCACCGGCCTCGGCCTGTCGATGGTCTACGGTTTCGCCAAGCAGTCCGGTGGCGGCGTGCATATCGAAAGCAGCCCCGCCGGGACCACGGCCAGGTTGTTCCTGCCCCGCCATTTCGGCGAGCCCCGCCCATCGAGCGTCAAGGACAAGAGCCCTTGCATACCGGAACGGCAGGAAGGTCGCACGGTGCTGGTGGTCGACGACGAGGACAATGTACGCATGCTCGTGGTGGAGGTCATGCAGGAGCTCGGCCACCAGGTCCTCGCCGCCGCCTGTGGCGCCAGCGCCCTGAAACAGCTGGGCGAGGCAGGCGAGGTCGATCTGCTGATTTCCGATATCGGCCTGGCCGGTGGCATGAATGGCCGCCAGCTCGCCGATCTCGCGCGCCTGGCACGCCCGGGCTTGAAGGTGCTGTTCATCACCGGCTATGCCGAGGAAACGGTGCTCGAGCGCAGCGGCCTGCACCTGGATTACGAAGTGCTGGTGAAGCCGTTCAGCATCCAGGCGCTGGAGGACAAGGTGCAGGCCATGCTCGAGGCTAGCTGAGCCCGGTCTCAGAGTGCGGAGATCGCATCGTTGCCCTCTTCCAGCCAGCGGGCGATTTCCACGCGGATGCGTTTCTTGTCCAGCTTGCCGACACTGGTCTTGGGAATCTCCTGGACCACGGCGACCTGCTGCGGGATCGCCCATTTGTTGATCTGCCCTTCGGCCACCGCGGGTTCGAGGAAATCCCGCAGCCCGCGCACATCGAGCCGCTGGCCCTCGGCGAGCACCAGCAGGGCGAACGGTCGCTCGCCCCAGCGCGCGTCCGGCACCCCGACCACGGCCACGTCGCGCACGGCCTGGTGGCGGCTGATCAGCTTCCAGCTCCAGCGACGACAACCACTCGCCGCCGGTCTTGATCACGTCCTTGATCCGGTCGCGAATCTCGATGTTGCTCATCTCGTCGATGACCGCCACGTCGCCGGTGTGCAGCCAGCCATCGGCCCAGAGTTCTTCACTCTTTTCCGGCTCGTTGCAGTAGCCCTGGGTCAGCCAGGGCGCACGCAGGACCAACTCGCCCTGCGACGCGCCGTCGGCCGGAAGGAAGCTGCCGTCCGGCGCCTGGATCGCCGCGTCCACCAGCACCACCGGCACCCCGGCCTTGAGCCGGTAGCTGCTGCGGGTTTCCTCGTCGGCGGCGAGCAGCTCGTCGTTGATGTGCGCACCGGAAATCAGCGGGCAGGTCTCGGACATACCGTAGGCGGCGATCAGCTCCATCCCGCGCGCCCGGGCGGTATCGTAGAGCCCACGGGTCAGCGCGCTGCCACCGATGGTGATCTTCCAGCCGTTGAAATCCGTACCCTGCGCCGCCTTGGCGTTGAGCAGCATCTGCACGATGGTCGGCACGCAATGGGAGAAGGTCACCTGCTCGCGGCGCCACAGCTCGATGAGGAACTCCGGATCGTAGCGCCCCGGATAGACCTGCTTCAGGCCAAGCATGGTGGCCACGTACGGCAGCCCCCAGGCATGCACGTGGAACATCGGCGTGATCGGCATGTAGACATCGCCCGAACCCATCAGCCGCGGGTTCTCCCGCGCGCTGACGGTGACCGCGGCGGCCAGGGTATGCAGCACCAGCTGGCGATGGGTGAAATAGACGCCCTTGGGATTGCCGGTGGTGCCGGTGGTGTAGAAGGTGGTCGCAACCGAGTCCTCGTCGAAGTCGGGGAAGTCGTAGCTCGGCTCGGCAGCGGCGAGCAGGCGCTCGTATTCGCCAATGCAGTCCGGCAGGCCGGCTTCCTGTTCGTCGCCATCGGTGAGCAGCAGCGTCTTCTGCACGGTGCTCAGTTGCCCGGCGATCGCCTGGTACAGCGGCACGAATTCGCTGTTGACCAGCACGAAGCGGTCCTCGGCGTGGTTCATGGTGTAGAGGATCTGTTCCGGCGACAGGCGCACGTTGATGGTGTGCACCACCGCGCCGATCATCGGGATGGCGAACATGCATTCGAGATAGCGGTGGCTGTCCCAGTCCATCACCGCCACGGTATCGCCCGGCCTGACGCCGGCCTCGGTCAGCACGTTGGCCAGCCGCGCGATGCGCTGGTTGAGGGTGCGGTAGTCGTAGCGCAGCCGGTCGCGGTAGACGATCTCGCGGCTGCGCTCATAGCGCAGCCCGGACAACAGCAGGCGTTTGATCAACAAGGGATACTGGTAGGCGTTCGCCGCCGGCTTGATCACACGGGTCTGCAACATGGTGGGCATCCTGTCTTTTCTTGGAGTTGTAAGCCCACTCTAGAGCGTCAGGAGCCCGGCAAAATCAACCCAAAGGATTATTTTCTTTCAGGACGTTTCGGCCGGCTAAGCGATCTCGCTCAGCGCCAGGCGCGCGCCTAGGCCGATCAGTACCGCGCCGGTCAGACGGTCGAACCAGTGCCCCATGCGGGCGAAGCCAGCGCGCACGCGGCCTCGGCTGAACAGCCAGGCCACCAGCAGGAACCACAGCGTGGTCGCGCAGGCCAGATAGAGGCCGTAGCCGGCCTGGATCGGCAGCGGGGTATGAGGGCTTATCACCACAGTGAATAGCGACAGGAAGAACAGCGTCGCTTTGGGATTCAGACCGTTGGTGACGAACCCGACGGCGAATGCGCGCCAGGCCGAATGCTGCGCGGGCGCCTGCGCATCGGCCTGCAGGTCCAGCGTCATCGGCCGTGCACGCAGCGCGCGCCAGCCCAGGTAGAGCAGATAACCGGCCGCCAGCCACTTGAAGAGGTTGAATAGCACAATCGACTGCGAGACGATCAGGCCGATGCCAAGCAGTGAATAGCCGACGTGCAGGAAGATCCCGCAGCCGATACCCAACGCGGTCCAGCTGCCCGCCCGCCGGCCCCGGGTGACGCTCTCGCGCACCGCCACCGCGAAATCCGGCCCCGGGCTAGGGTCTGTTCCCGTTTCATTCGTGGCCGCGCCGGAGCCTGTTTTTGCGCGAGGCAAGGCGCGAGATGCGAAGTTTGGTCGCCCAAATGAGTCATCGAGTAACGCAGCATCGCGCAAAAACAGGCCCGGCCCTTCGGGTTGCGCGGCAAATGGCGCCATGCGGCGTTGCGGGACTTGGCAAGGGATCACCATTCCCTGCGTCCCGCGCCTTGCCTGGCGTCATTTGGCGCAGCAACGCGGCTCACGATGAAACGAGAACAGACCCTAACACCGCGAGCAGATGCACCAGCGCCACGGTCGTAAATTCCAGCCAATACATAATCGATTTCTCCGCCATGCGTGCCGGGCGATATCTTCCGCCCGTCCCGGCCCTATCGAAAGGTACAGTTGATGTCCAATCGCGCCGTTTTCCTTGACCTCTCCCCGCTCGACCAGGGCGACCTCGACCTCGCCCCGCTGCAGTCGGCCTTCGATGAACTCGTCTGCCATTCCCTGAGCACAGCGGAACAGGTGAACGAGCGCCTGCGCGGCGCCCAGGTGGCCATCGTCAACAAGATCGCGCTGAACGCCGACACCCTCGCCGCCTGCCCCGAGCTGAAACTGATTCTAGTCGCCGCCACCGGCGTCAATAACATCGACCTGCAGGCCGCACGCGAGCGCGGTATCGTCGTCTGCAACTGCCAGGCCTACGGCACCGCCACGGTGGCCCAGCACACCCTGATGCTGTTGCTGGCACTGGCCACCCGCCTGCCCGACTACCAGGCGGCCGTCGCCCGGGGGCGCTGGCAGGAAAGCGGCCAGTTCTGCCTGCTGGACTTCCCCATCGTCGAGCTGGAGGGCAAGACCCTCGGCCTGCTCGGCCATGGCGAACTGGGCAGCGCGGTGGCGCGCCTGGCCGAGGCGTTCGGCATGCGCGTACTGGTCGGCAATCTGCCGGGCCGGCCGGCGCGGCCGGAGCGCCTGGACCTGGACGAACTGCTGCCGCAGGTGGACGCGCTGACCCTGCATTGCCCGCTGACCGAGCAGACCCGCAACCTCATCGGCGCGCGGGAGCTGCAGTTGATGAAGCCGACCGCCTTCCTGGTCAATGCCGCCCGTGGTGGCCTGGTTGACGAACAGGCCCTGGCCGACGCCCTGCGCCGCGGCCATCTGGCGGCGCCGCCACCGACGTGCTGACCAGCGAGCCGCCACGCGACGACAATCCGCTGCTGGCCCCCGGCCTGCCGCGGCTGATCGTCACCCCGCACAGCGCCTGGGGCAGCCGCGAGGCACGCCAGCGCATCGTCGGCCAGCTGACGGAAAACGCCAAGGCCTTCTTCGTCGGCGCGCCGACCCGCCAGGTGAACTGAACCGGCATGCGATAGCGGCTCCATCGGGCCATTCACGACGGGCCGTTCGATAGAAGCACTGGAGGCTTGAAGCCTGAAAAGCATCGCCCCGAGGTCGGGCCTCCCACAAAAAGCAGCCGGTGCACACTGCCCCCCTGTAGGCGCGCCCTCGCGGCGATGCAGGCCGAAGGACTGCCAGCTTGAAGCTAAAGAGCATCGCCCCAGGGGGAGCCTTCCACAAAAAGCAGCCGGTGCACACTGAACCTCCTGTGGGAGGCGCGACCTCGCGGCGATTGCAGGCCGAAGGACTGCCCCAGACCTGAAAGCGCTATTTCGGCTCTTTGGCGCCATGGCGCGTCACAACTTGCGGCGAAACGCCAACAGCCCCTAAGCTCCCGGACTTTTTCAGGAGACCTCCATGGACCCCCGAAGCGAAGTGCTGCTGCGCCAGGCCGAACTGTTCGGCGGCAAGCTGCTGTTGGCCGGCCTGCCCGCCGACGATCTGCTGGGCCATCTGCCTGGGGCAACCGGCTGGAGCTGGCATGCCGGCGAGCAACAGTTGCTGGAGCGGCGCTTTGCCGGACGTTGCAGTTTCGGCGTCACGCCTGCCCAAGCGGACTTCGAGGCCGCCGTGCTGTTCCTGCCGAAATCCCGAGAACTGACCGAGTATCTGCTGCAGGCGCTGGCGGCCGGGCTCGAGGGTCGTCCCCTGTACCTGGTCGGCGAGAAGCGCGCCGGGGTCGAGCGCGCCGCCAGGCAGCTGGCCAGCTACGGTGCCCCGCGCAAGCTCGACAGCGCGCGCCATTGCCAGCTCTGGCAGGTTCAGGTCGAGCGGGCACCGGCGCTGCCGGAGCTGCCGGCGCTGGCCCAGCGCTTCAGCCTGCAGCTGGCGGACGGCCCGCTCGAGGTGATCAGCCTACCCGGGGTATTCAGCCATGGCCGGCTCGATCGCGGCAGCGCCTTGCTGCTCGAACACCTCGACGGCCTGCCGAACGGGCGCCTGCTCGACTTCGGCTGCGGCGCCGGCATCCTCGGTGCCGTGCTGAAGCGGCGCTACCCGCAGAGCGAGGTGGTGCTGCTCGACGTCGACGCCTTCGCCGTCGAGAGCAGCCGCATGACGCTGGCCGCCAACGGACTGGAGGGCGAGGTGATCGCCGGCGACGGCATCCACGCCGCGCCGCGGCAGCTGGCCGCGATCGTCAGCAACCCGCCGTTCCACCAGGGCGTGCATACCAGCTACGAAGCCAGCGAGGCACTGATCGAGCATGCGGCCGAACACCTGCTCGGCGGCGGCGAGCTGCGCCTGGTGGCCAATGCCTTCCTCAAGTACCCACCGCTGATCGAGCGCCACCTCGGCCCCTGCCAGACGCTGGCCGAGCGCGATGGCTTTCGCATCTACCGGGCCCCGCGCGGCTGATGCCAGCCGCCGCAGGCGCTTGCACCCAGGGGCGGCTTGCGGCAAACTCGCCGCCGTCCTTGGGGGAGTAGTCTCCGACGAGCGCCCCGCTCGTCCGGCATGCGTCAACATACTTGGTCCGCAGACCATGGCGCATGCGACCGGCCAGGGCGTAGCCCTACGCCCGGCCCCGGTTTGACAAGACCCATGACATGTACACCTGACCCGGGCGGGCAGGTGGTGCGTGTCATGGAGAACTGTCGACCCGCCCTTAAGGAATGCCACTTGGAATCTTTCTTCGTCCCCACCCTGATCGTTGCCCTGGCCGAAATCGGCGACAAGACGCAATTGCTCGCGCTGCTGCTGGCGGCCCGCTATCGACGCCCGTGGCCGATCATCTGGGGGATCGTCGTCGCGACCCTGGCCAATCATGCGGCAGCCGGCGCGGTCGGCAGCTGGGTATCGAGCCTGTTGTCACCGGTGATGCTGAGCTGGATCCTGGCCTTCAGCTTCGCCGCCGTCGCCGCCTGGACGCTGGTCCCCGACAAGCTGGATGACGACGACACCCGCCTCGGCCGCCCCTACGGTCCCTTCGTCGCCACCATCGTGGCCTTCTTCATCGCCGAGATGGGCGACAAGACGCAGATCGCCACGGTGATGCTGGCCGCGCAGTACCCCGAATTCATCCTGGTGATCCTCGGCACCACGGCCGGCATGCTGCTGGCCAATGTCCCGGTGGTCCTGGCCAGCCATTTCGCCGCCGATCGCCTGCCGCTGGCGCTGATTCGTCGGGTCGCGGCTGCAGGGTTCGCGGCGTTGGCGCTTTATGCCGGTTACGAAGCGCTGAGCATGGGCGCGATTGTCTCAGGCTGATACCCAGCGCAAATCCGCAAGGCCGGGGAGCTGATAGAGTGCGCAGCCGCAGCGCACCATCAGCGCCCCGAGGAGACCAGGCTGCATGTCAGCGGATGGACGCAAGAAACGAGTCTGCAACCATATCGACCTGAGTTGGAACAAGGGCCGCCTGGCCCTTTCCGAACAGATGCAGAGCAAGTATTTCAGCTACAAGGCTCATTCATCAGCCAGCCGCTGAACAGTGCCGGCTTCGCCGAGCTAGTGCGCAACGTGCGCAGCGCGATGCCGGACCTGGAAGTGGTGGTGGACGAATGCATCTGCGAAGGCCACAAGGTCGTCACGTCCAGCACGGTGATGGGGACGCTGGCGATGCCACTGCTCGGCTATCCGGCCAGCGACAAGATCCTCGCCATCGCCGCGATGAGCGTCTGGACGCTGAACCCGGCCGGCGACATCGAAGAGATCACCACGCTGATCGACCTCGAGGGGGTGCGCCTGCAACTGGGCATCGACCCCCCTCTCGGCGCCTTGCTGCCACCGACCTGAACGGCCGGATGACAGCGGGCCGGATCAACGGCCGCTGCGGGCCTGCTCGTAGAGCGGCATGACTTTCGGAATATTGGCTTTCAGCGCCGCGGTACGGGTGCTGGACGACGGGTGCGTGCTCATGAACTCCGGCGGCGCCGAACCACCGGCCGAAGCCATCTTCTCCCAGAGAGTGAGCGCGGCGTTCGGGTTGTAGCCGGCACGCGCGGCCAGCTCGAGGCCGATCAGGTCCGCCTCGTTCTCGTTGCTGCGGCTGTTGGGCAGGGTCATCAGGTACTCCACGCCCATGTTCGCCAACTGCAGGCCGCCGGTCCCCACGCCCATGGCCGAGCCCAGTTGGGTGGCCATCTGCACGCCGTAGGCCTTGGACATGGCCTCGCGCCCATGCTCGCGCAGCGCATGGGCAATCTCGTGGCCCATCACCGCGGCGATCTCGTCGTCGGTGAGTTTCAGCTTCTCGATCAGCCCGGTATAGAAAATGATCTTGCCGCCCGGCCCGCAGTTGGCGTTGAGTTCGGGGCTGTCGATCACGTTGACGTCCCAGGCCCATTGCGCCGCATCCGGACGGAACACCGAGACCTTGGCGATCAAACGCTGGGCGATGGCATTGACCCGCTTGCTCACTGCGCTGTTCTGCTCCAGCACCCCCTTGCTCGAGGCTTCGCTGAGCGTCTCCTGATAGGACTGGGCATACATCTGGTTGACCTGTTCGGTCGACAGCATGCTGAACATGTACTGCTTGCGGTCGACGCCCACGGCGCCACCGCTGGTGGTATTGACGGCCTGACAGCCCGCCAGCAGCGCGGCGGCGATCAGCATGGGCAATGGTTGCGGCTTGAACATGGAGCTTCTCCGGGGAATCTGCGCCGTATGCTAGGGGCTGTTCCCGTTTCATCGCAAGCCGCGTCGCTGCAGCGAATGACGGCAAGCCGGACGGCACCTCACAAGGCACGCCACCCAGGCCACGGGCACTCGCGCAACGCCGCCCGGCGGCGTTCGGCGCAATCCGCAGCGCAGAGCCGCTCGTGCCAGACGCGCCGGCCCGGCGCCCCGGCAACCGACAGGCGCGGCTGCAGCAATGGCGAAACCTGCCGATAGCGTCAAGACCAGACGTAGCCAACAAGAGCAGCCACGCCATGTTCAGATCGATCCAGACCTCCTTCGCCGCCCTCGCCGGAGCCTGCACGCTCGCCATCATCGCGGCCCTGCTGCTCTATGCGATGGTATCCGGCATGCGTACCCAGGAACTGGTCGAGGAGCGTACCCGGGGGCTGATCGAAGACATGGCCGAACAACGCGTGACCGCCCTGGCGCAATGGCAGGTCAGCCGCCTCCAGGCGCAGCTGCAGGAGCCGCTGCAGATCGCCATCGGCCTCGCCCGGGTCAACGCCCTGCCCGGCATGACCGACGACCAGGGCATGCCCATGGCCAACCTCACCCGCGAGGAACTGATCAATCTGGCACGCGAAACCCTGCTGCAGAACCCGGCGCTGAACAGTACGTTCATCGCCTGGGAACCCAACGGCGTGGATGCCAACGACGTGATGTACCGTGGCGACGCCCCCGGCATGCTCAATGGCCGTTTCGCCAGCTGGCTGTATCGCGACAACAGCGGCAGCGTGGTGCTCGACAGGCTCACCGACATCGAAGACACCACGCTGCTCGAGACCGGGGTGCGCGCCGGCGAGTACTACCTGTGCCCGCGCGAGCACCTGAAATCCTGCGTGGGCGATCCGGCTCCCTATGAAATGAATGGTGAAAAGGCGCTACTGTCCTCGTTCAGCGCACCGATCATCATCGACGGCAAGTTTCAAGGCATCGTCGGCGCCGACATCCGGGTCGACTTCATCCAGCAGCTGCTCGGCGGCGTCAACGACCAGCTCTACGGCGGTGTCGGCAAGATCGCGCTGATCTCCGGCAACGGCCGCCTGGCCGCCTACAGCCACGACGCCGCCCTGCTCGGCAAACCGGCGGCGCAGATTCTCGCCCCCGAAGCTTGAAGAGCATCGAGCGATTGCCGGTCGGCCAGGCCCACTATCAGGTCGATGAAGCACGCGGCCTGATCGAGGTGTTGCTGCCCTTTTCCTTCACCGACACCGATGCCCGCTGGGTGCTGATGCTGGAACTGCCGCTGGCCGTGGTCATGCAGGACCTGGAACAGCTCATCACCGCCCTGGACCAGGAAAACCACAGCAGCCTCGCTGCCATGCTGCTGATCGGCCTGCTGATCGCGATGATCGGGCTCGCCGCCCTCTGGCTGATCAGCCGGCGCATCACCCGGCCCCTGCGGGACATGGTGGCCATGCTCGACGACATCGGCCAGGGCGAAGGCGACCTCACCCAGCGCCTGAACATCGACAGCCGCAATGAACTGGGGCAGATCGCCGCCGGCTTCAACGCATTCCTCGCACGCCTGCAGGGCATGATCGGCGAGGTGGTCGGCTCGGTGCAGCAGGTCAGCGATGCCTCGGAACACACCGCCGACATCGCCATCCGCACCGACAAGGGCGTGCAGACCCAGCTGGCCGAGATCGAGCAGGTCGCCACCGCGGTGCACCAGATGACCGCCACCGCGCAGGACGTGGCACGTAACGCCAGCCAGGCCGCCGAGGCGGCGAGCAACGCCGACCGCGCCGCCAACCAGGGTCGTCATATCGTCCAGGACACCGGCTCGACCATCACCGAACTGGCCGGCGAGATCGGCCGCGCGGTGGACGTGGTGCAAGCCCTGGCACGGGACAGCGAAAACATCGACGCCATCCTGGTGACCATCCGCAGCATCGCCGAGCAGACCAACCTGCTCGCCCTCAACGCGGCGATCGAGGCCGCCCGCGCCGGCGAGCAGGGCCGCGGATTCGCCGTGGTGGCCGACGAGGTGCGCAACCTGGCGCAGAAGACCCAGCAGGCCACCGGCGAGATCCAGCAGATGATCCAGCAGTTGCAGAACGGCACGCGGGACGTCGTCGCCGTGATGGAACAGAGCCAGAGCCGCACGTTGCACAGCGTCGAGCAGGCCAGCGCCGCCGCCGAAGCGCTGCAGGCGATCACCCAGGCGGTCTCGCTGATCAACGACATGAACAACCAGATCGCCAGCGCCGCCGAAGAGCAAAGCGCCGTCGCCGAGGACATCAACCGCAACGTCAGCAATATCGGCGAAGTGGCCCAGCAGGTCGCCGGCGGTGCCGAGGAGGCCAGCCAGGCCAGCGCCGGCCTGACACGCCTGGCCGAGCAACAGCGCCGGCTGATCAACCAGTTCAGGGTCTGAAGGGCCCGCAAGGCGCCGTACGGCGCCGTACGGCGCCGGTATGCAGGCAGGGGCTGAGCCCAGCGAAGCCCAACGAGCAAGGCGTCAACCATCACTTCGGCGTGGTGTTGGGCTTCGGCGCTACGCGCCTCAACCGCAACCTACGGCGTGCACTCCGTGCATATGGGCGGAGCAGCCGTAGGTTGGGTCGGGGCGCGCAGCCTGAGCGAAGCGAAGCCCAACGGGCGATGCAACAGGCGGCACATCGATGAGCGTTGGGTTGCGCCGCCGCACGCCTCGGCAGAGCGCCGCCCGCCCCAGGCTACGCCGGTGTCAGGCACTCCGGCGCATCGAGCTTCGGATCGTTCACCAGCGTCGCCAGCGGGCGCTCGCGCAACGCCGGTTGCGGCTGGCCGAGCAGCGCCTGCAAGACGTCCAGCGGGGTCGCCGGATCGAGCCAGGCGGAGCGCCCCGCCTCGTCGAGCATCAGCGGCCGGCGCAGGTTCGCCGCCGGCAGGGTCACCACCGCGGCGCTCAGGTAGGTATGCCCTTCGACCGGATAGGCCTCCCACAAGGCCGCGAACCAATTCAGCGAGCCTTCGCCGGTCATCCAGTAGGGCCGCTTGCGAGCGCTACCACGCCACTCATAGAAGCCGTTGGCCGGCAGCAGGCCGCGCCGCAGGCGGAAGGCCTCACGAAACATCGGCTGCTCGGCCAGGGTTTCGGCGCGCGCCTGCGCAGGCGTGCGGGTCAGGTCGGTGAGCCAGGCGGGCGTCAACCCCCAACGCACCCGGCTCAGTTGCAACTGCTCGTCGACCTGGCGCAGCAACAGCACCGAGGCGCCAGGCGCCAGGCTCCAGTGCGGCTGCTGGTCAGCGGGGAAACCGGGCAAGGCGGCAAAATCCTGGCTCCAGCGAAAAAGGGCGTAGCGGCCACACATAGAAAGACTCGTCAGCAGATCAATTCGCCGGGGTAACTCTCCGGTTCATCGCCCGGCAACGGCTCGGCGCCATTGTACGCGGCGATCAGCTGGCGTGCCCGCTCGGCATCCTCGTCAGCCACCATCAGCCCCAGCAGCCCCGCCGCCGGCAACTCACCCATGGCGCCCAGCAGATGGCTGCCGGCCAGAAAGGCATCGATGCCCTCGCCCATCAGCATGCCGCTGAGCATCTGCGCCTCCAGCAGGTCGCGCGGTTCGTAGATACGCTGCATCACTCGTCCTCCCTGAAGGTCCCGAGTTGCCAGTGGACACCGTCGGTGCGCAGATCGAACACGATCGGCCGGCAGCACACCGGGCAATCCTCGATGTACTGCTGATCGCCACCACTGAGATCGAGCAGGGCCTCGACCGGCTCGCCACAGTACGGGCATTGATAGAGCTGTGCTTCCAGCATCGGTCCTCCACGTGACTTGTCGCTATAATCGCCGTCTCTGAGGTCCCGGTTTCTCATCGCAAGCGCGCCGAAAACCGGCAAACCCAAGAACTGACCAAGGTGCGCCTCGCAGGAGGTGCGCCGGCCGCATGCCGGAACATGGCGGGCGATCAGGCAGAGAAAGCGGTCGCTGTGCTCCGAGTATGGGCCAGACGCCCCGCCTGTTCAGCAAATTACCCGCTGTGTTCACCGCACGAGCCCGTTTCTCGCCGTTTCCTTTACAGAGAGCATGATGGACGAATTCGAAGCCATCCGACCCTATGCCGACACCGAAGTCCCGGTCGTCATGGCCCGCCTGTTCGCCGATCGGGAATTTCTCGATATCCTGGCGCACTTCCGCTTCCCACGCCTGGCCGACACCCTGGGCTGGCTGATCAAACCCATCATCGCCCGCAGGCTGCGCCGCGAGTTCGCCAGTATTCATACGGTGGACGCGTTGCAGAACAAGATCGAAGCCTATGTCGACCGCACCATCGAACGCGCCACCGACGGGGTGACCTATTCGGGCCTGGAGCAGCTGCAGCAGGGCCGCGCCTACCTGTTCCTGGCCAACCACCGGGACATCGTGATGGACCCCGCCTTCGTCAACTACGCGGTCTATCAGGCGGGCATCCGCACGCCGCGCATCGCCATCGGCGACAATCTGCTGCAGCGGCCGTTCGTCAGCGACCTGATGCGCCTGAACAAGAGCTTCATCGTCCGCCGCTCGATCACCGGGCGCCGCGAGAAACTGGCGGCCTACCAGGTGCTCTCGGCCTACATCAACCATTCGATCCGTAACGACGGCGAATCGGTGTGGATCGCCCAGGCCGAAGGCCGCGCCAAGGACGGCGACGACCGTACCGATTCGGCGATCCTCAAGATGCTGCACATGAGTCGCAAGGACGAGTCGTTCGCCGACGCGCTCGCCGCGCTGCGGCCGATTCCGGTGGCGATCAGCTACGAATACGACCCCTGCGACCAGGCCAAGGCGCGCGAGCTGTACATCCGTGCCACCACCGGCAGCTATTGCAAGGCGCCGGGCGAGGACGACGCCAGCATCGCGCTGGGCATCACCGGTTACAAGGGACGGGTCCACGTGGCCTTCGGCACGCCGATGGACAACGTCCCCGAGGACGCCAAGCAGATGGCCGCGGCCGTCGACCGCCAGATCCTCTGCGGCTACCGCCTGTTTCCCGTGCACTACCTGGCCTATCGCCTGTGGGATGGCCGTGACCCGGAGATCGAGGTGCCCAGCGCCGCCGAACTGTTCAGCCGCGAGGAAGTGGAGCGCGCCGAGGCCGAATGGGCCAAGCGCCTGGCCGCCTGCCCCAGCGTGCAGCAGCCGTACCTGATCCAGCAGTACGCCATGCCGGTACGCAATCAGTACCGACTCAATGCCGGGTTGGAGCTCTAAGAACCGCGCCCTGCCGCCGCTCGAACAGCGGCGGCGGCCGTCAGAGCAGTTGGCCGCCCCAGGAAAATGCCAGGGCCAGCGCCAGCCCGGCTAAACCGGCCCGATAGAACAGCCGATTGAGCGAATCGTCGCCGCGTGGCCGACCTCCGCCGCCCCGGCAGCGGAATCGCCAGCCGCCAGCAAGCGCGTCGCCGCGCGCTGCTCGCGCCAGCGGGTGGCCAGCAGCAACCAGCTGCCGCACAGGGCGCAGAGCAGCGCCATGCAGTCGAGAAGAAAAACCGGGCTCATGACCAGGTGCGCCTGCAGCGACATCCAGACCTCCGCTCAGGTGTGATCGAATGTTCGACGCATCGCCGAACGCGGCCGCGCAGTCTAGCAAGCGAAACGCCGCACCTGGATTTTTCCGACGGAGCGGCGGCTCGGCCCCACCATTATCAGGCTGGCTTATGGCGCCATGTTCATCGTTCAATCTTGACTTATAGACCTCCCGACCTTCACCCTCGCCATACCTCGAAGCGGCAAGCTAGAGCGCGTGCGGGCCGACAGCCAGGCGGGGCTGCGGGCATGCATCGGCTCTACGGATACGCCGATCGACGCCCGCTCGCCGCAAGCGCCGCGGGGGAACAGCTATTCAGGAGCACAGGACCAGATAATGAAAAAAACAATACTCACAACGGGGGCCCTTACGCTGTCATTCCTGGCCAGCAGTGCCATGGCAGCCGTATCCGAATCCGAGGCGGCCAGGCTCGGCAACGCGCTGACACCCATCGGCGCCGAAATGGCCGGCAACGCCGCCGGCACCATCCCGGCCTGGA
This sequence comes from Pseudomonas sp. BAY1663, assembly GCF_000582595.1. Lineage (NCBI taxonomy): Bacteria > Pseudomonadati > Pseudomonadota > Gammaproteobacteria > Pseudomonadales > Pseudomonadaceae > Pseudomonas > Pseudomonas sp. BAY1663. Next base: position 2,744 of record NZ_AZSV01000017.1, on the reverse strand, counting down.
CCGGCGGCCTGCCGCAGGATGCCGCCCCGATCAGCGCCGACGGCTTCGTCGGCGACCCGTACGGCGCTGACAAGCCGAAATTCACCATCACCGCGCAGAACTACGAGCAGTACAAGGACAACCTGAGCCCCGGGCAGATCGCCATGCTCAAGCGTTATCCACAGAGCTACCGCCTGCCGGTCTTCGAAACCCGCCGCAGTGCCGCCATGCCGCAGCACATCTACGATGCCGCCGCGCACAACGCGCGCCAGGCCAATCTGGTCCGTGGCGGCAACGGCCTGGAGAATTTCCAGACCGCCGTCGCCTTCCCGATCCCCAAGGATGGCCTGGAAGTCATCTGGAACCACATCACCCGTTACCGCGGTAGCTCGGCCCGGCGCCTCGTCGCCCAGGCCACGCCACAGGTCAACGGCAGCTACAGCCTGGTCAAGTTCATCGACGAGGTGGTCTACACCGACACCCTTACCGACTACAACCCGGAGAAGCACGGCAACATCCTGTTCTACTTCAAGCAGCAGGTGACCGAGCCGTCGCGCCTGGCGGGCAACGTGCTGCTGGTGCACGAAACCCTGGACCAGGTGAAGGAGCCGCGCATGGCGTGGATCTACAACGCCGGCCAGCGCCGCGTGCGCCGCGCGCCCCAGGTCGCCTATGACGGCCCGGGTACCGCCGCCGACGGCCTGCGCACCTCCGACAACCTGGACATGTTCAACGGTGCACCGGATCGCTACGACTGGAAACTGGTGGGCAAGAAGGAACTGTACATCCCCTACAACGCCTACCGCCTGGATTCGCCCGAACATAAGTACGGTGACATCCTCAAGGCCGGCCACATCAACCAGGACCTGACCCGCTACGAGCTGCACCGCGTCTGGGAAGTCGAGGCGACGCTGAAAACGGGCGAGCGCCATATCTACGCCAAGCGCCACTTCTTCATCGACGAGGACACCTGGCAGGCCGCAATCATCGACCACTACGACGGTCGCAACCAGCTCTGGCGCGTGGCCGAGGCGCACAGCACCTACATCTACAACGTGCAGGTCCCGCTGTATGCGATGGAGACGCTCTACGACCTCGTCTCCGGCCGCTACCTGGTCATGGGCATGAAGAACGAAGAGAAGAACCCCTACACCTACAACTACAAGGCCAACTCCAACCAGTACACCCCGGCGGCCTTGCGCAACTCCGGCGTACGCTGAGCCCGGCCTCACTACACCGCCAGAAGCCCCGCCCCGCGCGGGGCTTCTGCATTTCAACAGGCGATAAGCACCAGCAGTTGCTCATAAAAGGCTACGCCCCTTACGTGTCGCAGGGCCTTGCTGGACATATTCGGCCGAAGCCTTGCAACAGCCGCTGATCGGGCGCTCGCGGGTAGGTGGCGCTGAGCGCCGCGAAGCCCAACAGGCTGGCATGGGCGCGAATACGTTGGGCTTCGCCGCTATGCGCCTCAACCCAACCTACAGGCCCGAGCCAACCTGCGCCCGACGTTCGACGCCCATGCGATGCGCGAGCGGGACATGGTCATAAAAAACCCGTCTCGATGAGACGGGTTCATGGTGACGTCCGGGGAGCGGGGCGGCGCTATTCGGCCAGCAGGCGACCGATGCTCTCGTCGCGGAATACGCGGGTCAGCGCATCGCTCAGGACATCGCTGACCAGCTTGGTGTTGGTCTGCTCGTTGGGCGCCATGCCGAAGCGCTGGTTCAACGAGGCACCATAGCGACCGTTGTAGCGCTTGCCGGAATTCTGTACCTCGACCCGCAGGGTGGCGCCGATGTTGGCTTCGGTCACATACAGGCCTTCCTTGGGCGACTGGTACTTCAGTTCCGCCAGCGTCAGGGTCAGCTGCGGGGCGTTGTAGGCATTCGGTGATGGCGTGAAACCCAGCAGCCGAACGGCCGCTTCGGTCTGCGCCTGCAGTTTGGGAATGATCTTCTCGCTGGGCACGATCACCGCGCTGGTTTCCGGATACAACCCGCCGCGGGTGCCCAGCGTCGGCGAGGCACGACCGTCGACGACCCGCACCACCACGGGCTGTCCCTGGCCGACAGGATTGATGGTACCGCCGAGTTTGGGACTGGGATCGAGCTGCTGGGGGCTATGGGCACAGCCGACCAGGCTCACTCCAAGGACAGTGACAAGACCGAACAACAGGCGCCGCAGCATGCTGTTTTCTCCAAGGTTAGGGAACGACGAACGCCGGGCAGTATACCCAGCGGCGCAGCCAGCCGACAGTGATGCGATTCAGACCGGCTGCGACACCGGCACGTTCCTTCATCCGCCTGTCACGGATGTCTGCGATAAAGGCGGCGATGTCACAGCCATGAGCGCCACTCCATGCGATTGCTTCCCGCCCTGCTGCGCCGCCGCGCACTCCGTCACTATGCCCTGCTCGATGAGCAGGGCTGCTGTCGCATGCTATTCAGCAGCGCCGCCAGACCGCAGGGGCCGCGCTGGGTCGAGGTGGTGGAGGTGCGGCTGGGCTGGATCGGCCGGCAGTTGCCGGCAGACGCTACGCGCGCGGCTTGATCGGCATGTGAGGTTCTTTGCAGATTATCGTGGGCAGAGGCAGCTGATACCGGCCTGGCAAGTTTGGGTGTTGCTGCTATTTGGTTTGGGCTTGAACCTCGGCGATCAAGGCGCTTACCGAGTGTGTTGACACTTCTGGTTTCGCCCGAGTCGCCTGGAAGATCGAGAATTATTGCTTTTTGCTCGATGCACGAACTATCAGGCGACGCCAAAGG
>NZ_AZSV01000016.1:0-68296 GCF_000582595.1 Pseudomonas sp. BAY1663 | reverse complement strand
CAGGGGCGGTGAGTTGCAGCGTCTCATGCCGTGGCGTGAGAGCCCGCTCTGACCACGCTCCCATTAATGATGCCGTTGGGTGAAAAATAGAGAAGGCTGTTATATAAGTAAATAAGCGAATTTGTATAGATATCATCGCCGGCATGAATATTGAGGGGAAAGTATGCAGCTGCATGTGTCAAGGCCGATGTAAAACTGACCCACCTGGCTAACGTCGCGGCCTTGTCGAGGCTGCTTATGTTGATTAGAACGAGCAGCATCCGCACAGCGCTTTGAAATATCGCTCGCCGAGGGAATTCAGGCGCTTGGCAGTAGCATCAACGGGGAGTTGGTGTCCGGTTTGGTAGGGGCAAGTCCATCGAACTGGTTGTTTGCCGGGTCGCTACGCAGCGGCAAACGAGCGGCGGCGATCATGAGCCTGATCCAGTCGGCCCGCATGAACGGACATGATCCGTATGCCTATCTCAAGGACGTGCTGACACGACTGCCTACGCAGCGGGCCAGTAAGATCGGCCAACTGCTGCCGCATCAGTGGGTACCTGCCTGAATCACGCAAGGTGAGTTCGGCGTACGCTTACGTATCGATCACCCCGGATTGTCACTCAATCCGAAAACAGCTCGAACATCAGTTGTCGCAACCAGATGTTGGCTAGGTCCTTGTGATATTTTGCGTGCCAGAACATGTTAATGGGGATTTCTGGTAGGTCGATGGGGATTGGCAGCACGCTCAAACCGAAGGGCTCTACACAGCAGTCAGCGAAGCGCTCAGGTACGGTGGCGAGTAGCTCCGTATGCTGGAGGATATGGCCGACGGCGACGAAGTGCGGAACCTCTAGGCGAATGTCCCGCCGGATGCCAGCTCGCGCCATATGGGAATCTACTTCGCCGTGGCCAGTGCTGGCGGCGATGACACGTATATGGCTGTAGGCACAGAAGCGCTCCAAGGTCAGTGGCTCTCTGGTGGCCGGGTGGTTCTTACGGCACAAGCACACGTAGCGGTTATGGAGAAGCCGACGCTGTAAGAAGCCGGCCTGTAGGTTGGGTAGCAGGCCTACGGCCAAATCTACTGTACCGTCTAGTAACGACTGTCCCAAACTCACCGAGCTGCCGCGTACCGTGCTGATTGTGCAATGGGGGGCCTTACGAGTGAGCGCATCTATTAACCGCGGCATGAAATATATCTCACCAATGTCGGTCATGGCCAAGGTGAAGGTACGCTCGCTGGTTAAAGGATCGAAACGCTCTTCGTGATGTAGCGCTTCGCGCAGACTGTGCATGGCATGGGCGATAGGCTCAGCTAAATGTGCAGCATAGGGCGTAGGCTCCATGCCTTGGTGGGTACGCACGAATAGTTCGTCCTGCAGTGCGGTGCGCAGGCGCTTCAGGGCGTTGCTTACGGCAGGTTGGGTTAGGCCTAGGCTTTGCGCGACGATAGAGACACGCTTGTCGACCATCAACTGGTTGAATACTACCAGCAGGTTTAAATCCAGGTCATGCAGTTCCATGGAGCCTCGCTATGCTGTTGACGTGGTCCTGCCAGAGCGGCAGCATCGGACATTCTCACTATGAATATATAATATAGGGATTAGTGTATTTATCAATAGTTATGGCTTCGCTACTGTTGGAGATATCCCAATAATAAAGTCATGACAGGTATTGCATGAACGACATGAACGCTAAGAAACCAGCCTTGCGCGTCGCTATAGTCGGCGGCGGAATTTCAGGCCTTGCCTTGGCATTGAGCTTGTGCAAACACTCCCATCTTAATGTGCAGCTATTCGAGGCTGCCCCGGCGTTCGGTGAAGTCGGTGCTGGTGTGTCCTTCGGGCCTAACGCAGTGCGCGCCATTGTCGGTTTGGGTTTGGGTCAATCCTACTTTCAGGTTGCTGATCGGACTCCGCAGCCTTGGGAGGATATTTGGTTTGAATGGCGGCGCGGTAGCGATGCTAGCTATCTAGGCGCCACCATTGCGCCGGGCGTAGGTCAGTCCTCTGTACACCGGGCTGATTTCCTTGACGCCCTAGTAAGACACCTTCCAGAAGGTATCGCCCAATTTAGGAAGCGTGCCACCCAAATCGAGCAGCAGGGTGATGAACTGCAAGTGCTATTCGCCGACGGCACAGAGTACCGCTGCGATCTTCTAATCGGCGCCGACGGCATTAAGTCAGCGCTTCGTAGCTATGTGCTGGAAGGTCAGGGGCTGGATCATCTAGAACCACGTTTTAGCGGTACCTGTGCATACCGGGGCATGGTAGATAGCCTGCAACTGCGCGAAGCCTTTAGAATAAAGGGCATTGACGAGCACTTGGTGGATGTCCCGCAGATGTACTTAGGGCTCGATGGCCATATTCTTACCTTCCCGGTGAGAAAAGGCCGCATTGTCAACGTGGTAGCGTTCACCTCCGACCGTAGCCAGCCGGAACCGACTTGGCCCGCGGACGCTCCCTGGGTACGGGAAGCGAGCCAGCGCGAGATGCTCGATGCGTTCGCGGGCTGGGGCGATGCCCCGCGCGCCTTACTGGAGTGCATCCCGGCGCCAACTCTCTGGGCACTGCATGACCTGCCGGAACTGCCAGGCTACGTACACGGTCGGGTTGCCCTGATCGGCGACGCAGCGCACGCCATGCTGCCGCACCAAGGGGCCGGTGCAGGGCAAGGGCTTGAGGACGCCTATTTCCTCGCCCGGCTGTTGGGCGATAGTCGGACCGAAACAGGCAACCTCCCCGAGCTGCTTGGAGCTTACGACGACCTGCGCCGCCCTCATGCCTGTCGTGTGCAACGAACCACTGTGGAAACCGGCGAGTTATACGAGTTGCGCGACCCCATTGTAGGTGCGGACGAACAGCTGGTGGGGGAAATACTGGCGACTCGTTTCGACTGGCTATGGAACCATGATCTCGATGCCGATGTGGCTGAGGCCCGACTGCGCATGGGCTGGGAGGCGCATGAGCAAATTGCGCTGCGTCAAGGGTAAGAGGCCGTGTCGATAGTGGCTAAGGTTTCGAAGGCGAGTAATTGAAGTGTTTTCTGCGAACGGGTTACGTGATGCACATAGGCTTGCGTTTAGTGCTAGGTGCAAAATATCACTTTGTTTCAGCCGCTAGGCCGACGCCCATGGGAGCCGTTGGATCTGTAAATATAGTTAGATTCTGATCTAAGCACAGGCAGCCACCGCATTGGTGCCAGTGGACCGCAGATACCACGGTAACCCATTAGGATTTCATACATGCTGCGCCAAAGAGCATCGCTAGAGAGAACAATGCAAACCAATAACAAGAGTTCGTTCCGTTACACCTTAATAATCAGCGCTCCCGCGATGACAATCAATACTTCCCTAGCAATCGCCAAACTGGTCAGGACTTGTATTTGGAGGTCCTGCAGCGGTGCCCACTGACGCACATGTCGACGGAGGCGGGATGCCAACGGTCTTTGAAATCACTGTACGGCCTGATGGGGAGAGCTTCGTCTGCCAGCCGCAGCAGTCAGTGCTTCGTGCTATGGAGGCCCAGAACAAGCACTGCCTACCAGTTGGCTGTCGCGGCGGCGGGTGCGGCCTGTGTAAGGTGCGGGTGCTGACCGGTGATTACGAATGCGGGCGTATGAGCTGCAAGCACGTACCGGTAGAGGCCCGCGAACAAGGCTACGCCCTGGCCTGCCGACTGTTTGCCCGTAGCGATCTATGTATCGAGCGTTATTCAAAGCCGTGCTATGAAAATACGGTCGACCCACAACAAAGAGAAAAGGTGACGTCATGAACAAAGGTATAATGCGCCCCGGCCATGTGCAGCTGCGTGTACTGGACATGAGCAAGGCCCTGGAACACTACGTCGAGTTGCTGGGCCTGATCGAGATGGACCGTGACGATCAGGGCCGTGTCTATCTCAAGGCTTGGACCGAAGTTGACAAATTCTCCGTGGTGCTACGCGAAGCCGACGAACCTGGTATGGATTTTATGGGTTTCAAGGTTGTGGATGAGGATGCTCTCCGGCAACTGGAGCGGGATCTGACGGCATATGGCTGTGCCGTTGAGCAGCTACCCGCAGGTGAGCTGAACAGTTGTGGCCGGCGCGTGCGCTTCCAGGCACCCTCCGGGCATCACTTCGAGTTGTATGCAGACAAGGAATATACTGGAAAGTGGGGTGTGAATGAGGTCAATCCCGAGGCATGGCCGCGCGATCTGAAAGGCATGGCGGCTGTGCGTTTCGATCATTGCCTACTGTATGGCGACGAATTGCCGGCGACCTATGACCTGTTCACCAAGGTGCTCGGCTTCTATCTGGCCGAACAGGTGCTGGACGAAAATGGCACGCGCGTCGCCCAGTTCCTCAGTCTGTCGACCAAGGCCCACGACGTGGCCTTCATTCACCATCCGGAAAAAGGCCGCCTCCATCATGTGTCCTTCTACCTCGAAACCTGGGAAGACGTGCTTCGCGCCGCCGACCTGATCTCCATGACCGACACCTCTATCGACATCGGCCCGACCCGTCATGGCCTGACCCACGGCAAGACCATCTACTTCTTCGACCCGTCCGGTAACCGCAGCGAGGTGTTCTGCGGCGGCAACTACAGCTATCCGGATCACAAGCCGGTGACCTGGCTGGCTAAGGACCTGGGCAAGGCGATCTTCTATCACGACCGTGTGCTCAACGAACGATTCATGACCGTGCTGACCTGATGGTTCGGTTCGACTTATTGCAGAGATTGCGCAGATGAAAGAGATCAAGCATTTCATTAACGGTGCCTTCGTCGATTCGGCCAGCGGCCGCACCTTCGAGGACATCAACCCGGTCAATGGCCAGGTGATCGGCCGCGTGCACGAGGCCGGCCGCGCCGAGGTCGACGCCGCGGTCAGGGCGGCACGCGCTGCGCTGAAGGGACCATGGGGGAAGATGACGGTGGCCGAGCGCGCTGAGATTCTGCATCGCGTGGCCGATGGCGTCACGGCGCGCTTCGATGAGTTTCTCGAGGCCGAATGCCTGGACACCGGCAAGCCCAAATCCCTGGCCAGCCACATCGACATTCCGCGCGGCGCGGCCAATTTCAAGGTGTTCGCCGACCTGATCAAGAACGTGCCGACCGAAGCCTTCGAGATGGCCACCCCGGACGGCGCCGGTGCACTCAACTACGGCGTGCGCCGGCCCAAGGGGGTGATCGGCGTGATCAGCCCGTGGAACCTGCCGCTGCTGCTGATGACCTGGAAAGTCGGCCCGGCCCTGGCCTGCGGCAACTGCGTGGTGGTCAAACCATCCGAGGAAACCCCGCTGACCGCCACCCTGCTCGGCGAGGTGATGCAGGCCGCCGGTGTGCCGGCCGGCGTGTACAACGTGGTGCACGGTTTCGGCGGCGATTCGGCCGGGGCCTTCCTCACCGAGCACCCGGACGTCGACGCCTACACCTTCACCGGCGAGACCGGCACCGGCGAAACCATCATGCGCGCCGCGGCCAAGGGCGTGCGCCAGGTGTCGCTGGAGCTGGGCGGCAAGAACGCCGGCATCGTCTTCGCCGACTGTGACCTGGACAAGGCCATCGAGGGCACCCTGCGCTCGGCCTTCGCCAACTGCGGCCAAGTCTGCCTGGGCACCGAGCGGGTGTATGTCGAGCGGCCGATCTTCGACGCGTTCGTCGCCCGCCTGAAGGCCGGCGCCGAAGCGTTGAAGATCGGCGAACCGAACGATCCAGAGGCCAATTTCGGCCCGCTGATCAGCCACAAGCACCGTGAAAAAGTCCTCAGTTACTACCAGCAGGCAGTCGACGACGGCGCCACCGTTGTCACCGGCGGCGGCGTGCCGGAGATGCCGGCGCACCTGGCCGGCGGCGCCTGGGTGCAGCCGACCATCTGGACCGGCCTGACCGACGATTCGGCGGTGGTCACCGAGGAAATCTTCGGCCCGTGCTGCCACATCCGCCCGTTCGACACGGAAGCGGAAGCCATCGAGCTGGCCAACAGCCTGCCCTACGGCCTGGCTTCGGCGATCTGGACCGAGAACGCTTCGCGCGCACACCGCGTCGCCGGGCAAATCGAGGCTGGCATCGTCTGGGTCAACAGCTGGTTCCTGCGCGACCTGCGCACCGCCTTCGGCGGCGCCAAGCAGTCGGGCATCGGCCGCGAAGGCGGGGTTCACTCGCTGGAGTTCTACACCGAGCTGAAGAACATCTGCGTGAAGCTCTGAGGACCCAGACCATGAACGCACCCCAGCAGAGCCCGGAAATCGGCCGCGAGATCCTCGCCGCCGGCTACCGCACCAACCTGCATGACCAGGGCGAAGGTTGTCCGCTGCTGCTGATCCACGGCTCCGGTCCGGGCGTCACCGCCTGGGCCAACTGGCGCGGGATCATCCCGCAGCTGGCGCAGACGCGTCGGGTGATCGCTCCGGACATGCTCGGCTTCGGCTACAGCGAGCGCCCGGCCGATGCACGCTACAGCCAGGCCCGCTGGGTCGAGCATGCCATCGGTGTGCTCGACGCCCTTGGCATCCAGCAGGCCGACATCGTCGGCAACTCGTTCGGCGGTGGACTGGCGCTGGCATTGGCCATCCGTCACCCCGAGCGCGTGCGCCGGCTGGTGCTGATGGGCAGCGTCGGGGTGGCCTTTCCGATCACCGAGGGGCTGGAAATGGCGTGGGGCTACACGCCGTCGTTGGCCAACATGCGCAGGCTGCTCGATCTGTTCGCTTACGACCGCACCCTGGTCAACGACGAGCTGGCCGAGCTGCGCTACCAGGCCAGCATCCGCCCGGGCTTCCAGGAGTCGTTCGCCGCGATGTTCCCGCCGCCACGGCAGAACGGCGTCGACGATCTGGCCAGCAACGAGGCCGATATCCGCGCCCTGCCCCACGAAACCCTGGTCATCCATGGCCGCGAGGATCGGATCATCCCGCTGCAGGCTTCGCTGACCCTCGCGCAGTGGATTCCCAACGCCCAACTCCACGTCTTTGGCCATTGCGGCCACTGGACCCAGATCGAACACGCCAGCCGCTTTGCCCGTCAGGTCGAGGATTTCCTCGCCGAGGCGGACCGTGCGGCTCAAGAGGAAACACAGCCATGAATCCAGAATTGATCCAGCAGCTCGGCGACGAGCTCTACCAGGCGATGGTCCAGCGCGAGACCGTCACGCCGCTGACCAGCCGCGGCTTCGACATCACCGTCGAGGACGCCTACCACATCTCCCTGCGCATGCTCGAACGCCGCCTGGCGGCCGGCGAGCGGGTGATCGGCAAGAAGATCGGCGTCACCAGCAAGGCCGTGCAGAACATGCTCGGCGTGCACCAGCCGGACTTCGGCTACCTCACCGACGCGATGGTCTACAACAGCGGCGAAGCCATGCCGATCAGCGAGAAGCTGATCCAGCCACGCGCCGAGGGCGAGATCGCCTTCATCCTCAAGAAGGACCTGATGGGTCCGGGCGTGACCAATGCCGACGTGCTGGCCGCCACCGAATGCGTGATCCCCTGCTTCGAAGTGGTCGATTCGCGCATCCAGGACTGGAAGATCAAGATCCAGGACACCGTCGCGGACAACGCCTCCTGCGGGCTGTTCGTGCTCGGCGACCAGGCCGTCTCACCGCGCCAGGTCGATCTGGTCACCTGCGGCATGCTGGTCGAGAAGAACGGCCAGCTGCTCTCCACCGGCGCTGGAGCGGCTGCGCTCGGCTCGCCGGTCAACTGCGTGGCCTGGCTGGCCAACACCCTCGGCCACTTCGGCATCGGCCTGAAGGCCGGCGAAGTGATCCTGTCCGGCTCGCTGGTTCCGCTGGAACCGGTCAAGGCCGGTGATTTCATGCGCGTCGATATCGGCGGCATCGGCAGCGCCAGCGTGCGCTTCATCTGATCGAGGACAGCCTGATGAGCAAGAAACTGAAAGCGGCGATTATCGGCCCGGGCAACATCGGCACGGACCTGGTGATGAAGATGCTGCGCTCCGAATGGATCGAGCCGGTCTGGATGGTCGGCATCGACCCCGAGTCCGATGGCCTCAAGCGCGCCCACGAGTTCGGCCTGAAGACCACCGCCGCGGGCGTCGACGGCCTGCTGCCGCACGTGCTCGACGACGATATCCGCATCGCCTTCGATGCCACCTCCGCCTATGTACACGCCGAGAACAGCCGCAAGCTCAACGAGCTGGGCGTGCTGATGGTCGACCTGACCCCGGCCGCCATCGGCCCGTACTGCGTGCCGCCGGTGAACCTCAAGCAGCACGTCGGCACGCTGGAAATGAACGTCAACATGGTCACCTGTGGTGGCCAGGCCACCATCCCGATGGTCGCCGCGGTATCGCGCGTGCAGCCGGTGGCCTACGGCGAGATCGTCGCCACCGTGTCCTCGCGCTCCATCGGCCCGGGCACCCGCAAGAACATCGACGAGTTCACCCGCACCACGGCCGGCGCCATCGAGCAGGTCGGCGGGGCCAAGGAAGGCAAGGCGATCATCGTCGTCAACCCGGCCGAGCCGCCGCTGATGATGCGCGACACCATCCACTGTCTGACCGAAACCGAACCGGACCAGGATGCGATCACCGCATCGGTCCACGCGATGATCGCCGAGGTGCAGAAGTACGTGCCCGGCTACCGGCTGAAGAATGGCCCGGTATTCGACGGCAACCGCGTCTCGATCTTCATGGAGGTCGAGGGCCTGGGCGACTACCTGCCCAAGTACGCCGGCAACCTCGACATCATGACCGCCGCCGCCCTGCGCACCGGCGAGATGTTCGCCGAGGAAATCGCCAGCGGCACCATTCAACTGCCACGTCGTGAAGCGGCACTGGCCTAAAGGAGTCGCACCATGAATCTGCAAGGCAAGAACGTCACCCTGCACGACATGAGCCTGCGCGACGGCATGCACGCCAAGCGCCACCAGATCAGCCTCGAGCAGATGATCGCGGTCGCCACCGGCCTCGACGCCGCCGGCATGCCACTGATCGAGATCACCCACGGCGACGGCCTCGGCGGTCGCTCGATCAACTACGGTTTCCCCGCGCACAGCGACGAGGAATACCTGCGTGCGGTGATCCCGCGCCTCAAGCAGGCCAAGGTATCCGCCCTGCTGCTGCCGGGCATCGGCACGGTCGACCACCTGAAGATGGCGCTCGACTGTGGCGTCTCCACCATTCGAGTGGCCACGCATTGCACCGAGGCCGATGTCTCCGAGCAGCACATCGGCATGTCGCGCAAGCTGGGCGCCGATACCGTCGGCTTCCTGATGATGGCGCACATGATCAGCGCGGAAAAAGTGCTGGAGCAGGCGCGGCTGATGGAAAGCTACGGCGCCAACTGCATCTATTGCACCGACTCCGCCGGCTACATGCTGCCCGATGAAGTCAGCGAGAAGATCGGCCTGCTGCGCGCCGAGCTGAACCCGGCCACCGAGATCGGCTTCCACGGCCACCACAACATGGGCATGGCCATCGCCAACTCGCTGGCGGCCATCGAGGCCGGCGCCTCGCGCATCGACGGCTCGGTCGCAGGGCTAGGCGCGGGTGCCGGCAACACCCCGCTGGAAGTCTTCGTCGCGGTGTGCAAGCGCATGGGCGTGGAAACCGGCATCGACCTCTACAAGATCATGGATGTGGCCGAAGACCTCGTCGTGCCGATGATGGACCAGCCGATCCGCGTCGACCGCGATGCGCTGACCCTGGCTATGCCGGCGTATACAGCTCATTCCTGCTGTTCGCCCAGCGCGCCGAGAAGAAATACGGCGTGCCGGCCCGCGACATTCTGGTCGAGCTGGGGCGCCGCGGCACCGTCGGTGGCCAGGAAGACATGATCGAAGACCTCGCCCTGGATATGTCCCGGGCCCGCCAGAACCAGAAGGTGAGCGCATGAACCGTACCCTCAACCGCGAGCAGGTGCTGGCCCTGGCCGAGCACATCGAGAACGCCGAATTGCAGGCCCATGACATCCACAAGGTCACCAACGACTATCCCGAGATGACCTTCGCCGATGCCTACGACATCCAGTGGGAAATCCGCCGGCGCAAGGAGGAGCGCGGCAACAAGATCGTCGGCCTGAAGATGGGCCTGACCTCATGGGCGAAGATGGCACAGATGGGCGTGGAGACGCCGATCTACGGCTTTCTCGCCGACTACTTCAGCGTGCCCGACGGCGGCACGGTGGACTGTTCCAAGCTGATCCACCCCAAGATCGAGGCGGAAATCGCGGTGGTCACCAAGGCACCGCTGGTCGGGCCTGGTTGCCATATCGGCGACGTGATCGCCGCGGTCGACTACGTGATCCCCACCGTCGAGGTAATCGACTCGCGCTATGAGAATTTCAAGTTCGACCTGATCAGCGTGGTGGCCGACAACGCCTCGTCGACCCGCTACATCACCGGAGGCCGCATGGCCAACCTCGAGGATGTCGACCTGCGCACTCTCGGCGTGGTGATGGAGAAGAACGGCGAGGTGGTGGAACTTGGTGCCGGCGCCGCAGTGCTCGGCCATCCGCTGTCCAGCGTGGCCATGCTGGCCAACCTGCTGGCAGAGCGCGACGAACACATACCGGCCGGCACCTTCATCATGACTGGCGGCATCACCGCCGCCGTCGCAGTAGCGCCGGGCGACAACATCACCGTGCGCTACCAGGGGCTTGGCAGCGTCTCCGCGCGCTTCGTCTGAGCCATCCGGCCGCCCTGCCCGGGCGGCCTCTTCTTCAGGAGGCACACCATGCCTATTGCCCAGATCCACATCCTTGAAGGCCGCAGCGACGAGCAGAAGGAAACCCTCATTCGCGAAGTCAGCGAGGCCATCTCGCGCTCCCTGGATGCGCCGCTGACCAGCGTGCGAGTGATTATAACCGAGATGCCCAAAGGCCACTTCGGCATCGGCGGCGAAAGCGCCAAGGCCATTGGTCGATGAGCCTGCCTCCTCCTGCACAGAGTCCGGCACATGAGAACAACGAATCAACGCTCGCTGCACTGGGAAGCCGCCTATGCCGCCACCCGTGCGGCCGTGGCACATGCAGAGAAGCTAGGCGTGCGCATTAACGTCTGTGTGGTTGACCACTCCGGCCTGCCGTTGGCCTATCTGCGCATGAACGGCGCCTTTCTACATTCACGGGAAATTGCCGAAGACAAGGCGTACACCGCCGTGAGCTTCGGCTTCCCCACCCGCGACTGGCTCGACGTGCTGGGTGACAACCCGCGCCTGCGCATCGGCCTGCCGAGACGCGAGCGGCTGGTGGTGTTCGGCGGGGGCCTGCCGATCCTACTCGATGGTGAATGCATCGGCGGCATCGGCGTCTCTGGGGCCGACGAGGGGCAGGACGAAGCCTGCGCGGCAGCGGGCTTGGCGGCCATAGGGCATCATGAGGCATCCAGTTTGGGGTAGAGGTAGATTTCGACTTTCGCGCCCGAACGCATCATGCGGCTGGCTTCCAGAAGGAAATCAGCAGCATTGACTGGCCTTCTGATCTCTTTAGGCGGTTTCGGTAATAAGCGGAGCGAGAAACAGATCAGCCGATGGATGCTAGGTCGGCAAGCCCGTTCAGTTTGGCGGTGGCAGATAGACCGTGGGCCAATGGCTGGTTGGCGGCGAGCAATTCCTGCAACTGCACGGCTTGGCCGTCCTTGAGGTTCTCAGCGTTGCGCAGCAGCAGCCAGCGGCTGCGCTTGACCACCACCTTGCGCGCTGTTTTGTTATCGCGCAGGAGGTTGGCCTGGTCGACGCGACTATGGTCGATCACCTCACGACCGTAGCGCGCCACCCCATGGAACAGGTCGTAGGCCACGTCGGCTTGAGGGCAGTGCCGCTGCACTTCCAGGTCGAAAGCGGTGTTCATGTCCATGGCGACAGCCTCGATATGCTGGCAGTGCTCACCGAGCCACTCGAAGAATGGGCGAATCGCCTGGCCGCTGCATGGCGACAGCAGGGTGTGGGGGTTGGGATGTTTAGCGACTGCCAATCTACCCACTTCCTCGCCTGTTACTAATGAGGAACAAAGTATTCGAACATCGCAATGATATTACGGGGTATTGTCTGACATCATAAAAACACAAAAGCATCAGCGTGTTATGGGTTTCACGGATATTTATCGGAAAACTTTTTGACTGTCCGGATACAAAATTTCGGGTTAGTAACTCGCTCTTTCCCCAGAATCCGCGGCCGCCCATCATAAAGGCTGGACACGCTGGCCGTTCCATAAACTGGAAGAGGAGTCTCTTCATGAACATCACTGCATCGGAACCGGCGTCCGGGCCCTGGAACCCTAAACGAATTCTGGCCGCGCTGCGCGCCGACGCCAGCATCGGCGAAGTGCTGGCGGGCGCCGACATCGAGGCCCGGTACCTGAACGACTGGAGCGGTGAGGAAGGCGGCAGGCCGCTGGCCTTGGTGCGCCCGCACGACACCGCCGAAATTGCGCGCGTGCTGGCATTATGCCATGCAGGACGCTGCCCGGTGGTGCCGCAGGGCGGGCTGACCGGCCTGGCCGGCGGTGCCACGCCGATAGAAGGCTGCGTGCTCGTTTCACTGGAGCGCATGTCCGGCGTGGTCGAACTGGACCCTGCCTCAGCCACCATGACCGTCCTGGCCGGCACGCCGCTGCAGGTCGTTCAGGAAGCCGCGCAGGCGGCGGGCTTTCTGTTCGCGCTGGACCTGGGCGCGCGCGGCTCCTGCCAGATCGGCGGCAACATCGCCACCAATGCGGGCGGCAACCGCGTGATCCGCTACGGCATGGCGCGCGACCTGGTGCTGGGACTGGAAGCCGTGCTGCCCGACGGAACCGTGCTGTCCATGATGAACAAGATGGTCAAGAACAATGCCGGCCCCGATCTGAAGCATCTGTTCATCGGCACCGAGGGCACGCTGGGCATCATCACGCAGGCCGTGCTCCGCCTGCATCCGGGCGTCTCGGGTGCCAATACCGCGTTGGTAGCCGCGCCCGATTTCGGCTCGGCCATCAAGCTGCTGCGCCATGCGCAGCACCTCCTGGGCGGCCGGGTCAGCGCATTCGAGATGATGTGGCAGGACTACTATGCCGCGGCCACAACCGCCGGCGGCATCGCCGCGCCGCTGCCGGCCACGTATCCGCTATACGTGCTGCTGGACCTGCAGGCGGCCGCACCCGAAGAGGATGCGGCGCGCTTCGAGGCGATGTTGGAACACGCGCTGGCCGAAGGCTGGATCGCCGACGCCGCCGTGGCCCAATCTCACACGCAGACCCAAGCCTTCTGGGAACTGCGCGATGCCATCTCCGAGATGCTGCGCACCTTCGCGCCCACCATCAACTTCGACGTGTCCGCGCCCATCTCGGGCATCGAGGAATGCGTGGCCCGGATGCGCGAGGCGCTGGCGCGCGATTTCCCCGGCGTTCGGGCGATCTACTTCGGCCACGTCGGCGACGGCAACGTGCATATCATGGTGGGTTCGCTGCCGACTGACGACCGCAAGACCGAACAGCGCATCGAGGCTGCATTCTACGCTATCGTGCGCAGCCTGTCGGGATCGGTCTCGGCCGAGCACGGCATTGGGCTGCACAAGCGGCCGTGGTTGCACTACAGCCGCAATCCGGCGGAGCTGTCCTTGATCGCGACGGTGAAGCGCGCGATCGATCCGCACGGGATCATGAATCCGGGGAAGATTCTGGCGTCTTGAGTGAGGGTGGTGGCGGCTGTCGCCGCCTGATGGGTGCTGCAAGAGATTTTTTGAAGAAAAAATTTATGGTCATCCCGTTTCTGCAATACTGACCAGCGATGATTGTATGGCTTGCCTAAATCTATCCAGCGTCTCGTTGGGGCATGCCCCGCGCCACGATGAGAGTCGCGCCTGGTGATCCTGAAAAGCCGGCGGCTTCGAAAGCCGATTTTTATGTCAGGTTGTTCACCAGGTCGGTGGCCGTTCACGTCATCGGTTGTTCAGCATCGCAAAACCTGGAAGGGTGTTCCGTGGTACAGCTGAATGGCCGGGTCAGGCGGCGTAGACGACTGGCCCTGCTTCGAATTCCGAGTGGTTGGCGGCGAACGCCCAGGCGACTCGGGAGAACTTGTTGGCCAGGGCGCGCACCACCATGTTCGCATGGCGTCGCTGCCGTAGCGAGCGGACCCAGTGGGCCAAGGCACCCTGCTGATGCTCCAGGCGCTGCAGGTAGACCCGGGCGCACTGCACTAAAAGCCGCCGCAGATACTTGTCTCCCTCGTTTGCTGATACCCAGCAAATTGGCTCGACCGCCGGTGCTGTGCTGGCGGGGTACCAGCCCCACCGATGCCGCGAAATCACGGCTGCCGCCATACTGCTTGCCATCGCCCATTTCGGCCGATAACAGGCTGGCTGTGATCGGGCCGACACAGGGAATCGTCAGCAAGCGGCTCCCCAGGTCATCTTCCTCAAGCTGGGTGGTCATTTCCTTGTCCGGTGCCTTGATCTGTCCGTCCAGACAGCGTGAATGCTGATGCAGGCGCGTTAGGAGTACGACCAGCCGAGGCGGCAGCTCATGCTCATCCAACGTGCTCGGCAGTCGTCTGACCAGCGATAGTCCCTTGGGCAGGCTGATGCCGAACTCCAGCAGGAAACCGTGGGCCTGGTTGGCCGTCTTGGTACGATCACGCACCAGCGAATCACGCATCCGGTGCAATACCGAGAGCGTTTGCCGGGCCTCGATCTTGGGCGAGACGAAGCGCATGCTGGGCCGCGATGCGGCTTCGCAGATCGCTTCGGCATCAATGAAGTCGTTCTTGTTGGGGAGCCCGCAGAATCCGGAAAATAACGTACGCTAAGGATGAGGGTGTCCCGGATTATGTGTAAACGGGATTTCTATTAATCCTGCATCAATCGATCTTCGAACTGGATACTGAAGCGATTCAGAGCCGCTTTCCAGTCCCGTATCGGCATCGTCCACTTCTTGCTGATGTTGTTCAGCGCCAGATAAAACAGCTTGCTCACGGCCTCGTCAGTTGGGAACGAGGCCCGGGTCTTGATCACCTTGCGCAAACTCATGTTGATCGATTCGATGGCGTTGGTGGTGTAGATCACCTTGCGGATCTCGGCCGGATGGTCGAAGAACGGGATAACCCGTGCCCAGTTACGCCGCCAGGACAGGCCGATTGACTGGTACTGACCACCCCACTTTTCTTCAAACTCCGTCAGCCGTTGCTCGGCCAGTTCGACCGTCGCCGAGGTGTAGACCAGCTTCAGATCGGCGGCCACTTCCTTGCGCGCTTTCCAGGACACGAAGTTCAGGCTGTTGCGCACCATGTGCACGATACACAACTGCACGCAGGCTTTCGGATAGACCGTTTCGATCGCCTCGGGGAAGCCCTTGAGGCCGTCCACGCAGGCGATAAAAATGTCCTGCACGCCACGGTTCTTCAGCTCGGTGACTACCTGCAACCAGAACTTGGCACCCTCGGCTTGGGCGATCCACAGCCCCAGCACTTCCTTGTGCCCGTCCATATTGACCCCGATAGCCAGGTACACCGCCTTGGTCCGCACCGCGCCGGCATCGCGCACTTTGACGTGGATGCAGTCCAGATAAAGGATCGGGTACAGCGGATCGAGTGGACGGCCCTGCCAGAGCTTCACCTCGTCGCTTACCGCGTCCGTGACGGTCGAGATGAGGGTTGGGGAGACCTCGGTGCCGTACATCTCCTCCAGGTGCCCTGGATCTCTCGTACGCTCAGGCCGCGGGCGTACAGCGAGATGATCTTGTCGTCGAAGCCCGTCCAGCGGGTTTGCTGCTTGGCCACCAGCTGCGGCTCGAACAGCGCCTGGCGGTCACGAGGGATGGCCAGCGGCAGTTCGCCGAAATCGCCCTTGAGGGTTTTGTCGCTGTGACCGTTACGGGCATTACCGCCGGCGTTGAAGATCGATCCACTCTTGCCATGCCCAGGTGCTCGGTCATCTCGGCTTCCAGCGCACGCTCGACCAGCATCTTGGTGAGCTGGCTTGAGCAGGCCGTTTTCGCCAATCAAATCTTCCGGTTTCTTGTAATTGACCAGCAGGCTGTCGGCGAGCTTAACGAGTTCAGGGTCGGGCTTCGCTCGCTTGGTGCGTTTTACTACGGTCATGGGTACTCCTTGAGGCTGGCAGTCTCCTGCCAAATGACCGTTTACACAAAGTTAAAAACACCCTCCTCAGGATGGCCTGAGGAAGTCCTTTCTCGGGAAAAAGAGCCCAGCAGCCGAGCGGGTTACAGCGCATCAATTCCGCGAAGCTGGGGCTTTTCAGAGTTTCCCTAAAGACGGAACATGTGCATCAGACGCTGAAGTTGGCTTGCCAGAGAAGCCAATTGCGTACTGGTGGCAACATTCTGACGTGAGGCTTCGCTAGTTTTTTCGGCAATCTGGCTTACGTTGGTAACGTTACGGCTGATCTCCTCCGCGACAGAGCTTTGCTCCTCAGCTGCAGAAGCAATCATGGCATTCATGTCATTAATGGTCGCCACAGCATTACTGATTTGCTCCAGCATATGGCCTGCACTGGCAACCTGCTGCTTACCAGCTTGTGCTTTGCTGCAACTGCTTTCCATGACAGCAACAGCACGATTTGCGCCGCTCTGCAGCTTTTCAATCATGGCCTGAATTTCGTTGGCTGACTGTTGCGTGCGCGAAGCAAGCGAGCGCACCTCATCCGCGACAACAGCAAAGCCTCGTCCGTGCTCACCAGCATGTGCAGCTTCAATAGCCGCGTTAAGGGCAAGCAGGTTGGTTTGTTCGGTAATGCTTCGAATGACATCCACTACAGAGCTAATACCAGCACTGTCTGCCTCAAGCTCATGAATCACAGTGGCAGCGTGTTCAACTTCACTGGCGAGGCTGTCAATAGAAGCGATTGTTTGATGAACCACGCGCATGCCGCTTTCAGACTGCTGATCGGCCTCCTGTGCCGCCCGTGCCGCACTGGCAGCGTTCCCCGCTACGTCCTGAACAGTAGCGGACATTTCGTTCATCGCAGTAGCTATCAGGTCTGTCTCCAGCTGCTGGCGGCGGATACCGTCACTGGTTTGACTACTTGCCTGGGCCGTCTGCTCAGCTGCAGCTGCCAGTTGCTCCACGGCACCTGCCAACTCTTGAAAGGTGTGGTGAAAACGCGAAGCCATTTCATTGAATGCGCTAGATATTTCGCCCAGCTCATCACGCCCCTGATAGGTAACTCGATAGCCCAAATTGCCATCAGCGAGCTGCTGACCGCCGACTTGAAGCTCCCGAACGCCTTTGGTGATACTTGGCACAGTGGCCAGAGCCGTGACTGTGACCAGAGACAGAGCCACTACCAGCGCCAGTCCTATCATCGCCACAAGACGCTCGAATTGCTTATCCGCGTTTTGAAAGCTTAATTCAGCTGCCGACGCCTCCGACTCAATAAGAGTGCGCAAGCTGGCATAGGTAGTCATAAAAGCAGGATCAAGGCGGGTTAGCAGGATTTGGTTCCCTCCCGCATAGTCGCCTTGGCGCATCGCATTGAGCGTCGGCAGAACACCATTATCCAAGTAATCAGACAATTTGTTCTGCAGCTCAGTGCTAAGGCGCTGCTGTTCTTTGCTCATTGGTATACGCTGGTAGTCAGAAAGGCGCTCACGGATGATGCTTACGCTTTTATCCACTCTATCGAAATGCATACTCGATGGATGATCATGCGCCTTCTCGAAGGCACTTCCGGGCTCATGCTGAAGGGCAAGCAAAAGCTGAGCACGCGCGTTGTGCATGTGGTTATTGATGTCGCCAAGCTTGTCGATCGGTAGCAACATGTTGTTGTACAGCCGATCAATCACTGCATTGCTGGTGCGCATTCCATTAAGACCAGCCATTGGCAAGCCGACAGCCATAGATGCTAGAAGCACGAGCAAGCCGATGAGACGGGTTTTTATTGAGAAACGGGCTAGCCAACCACTCATCGTGTCACCTCATTATTAGATATTTCAATGTGCCTTCATTGTATCGGCTGGTTCATTTGAAATCTTGAGTCAGGCTCCCCCTCAAGGCTTCTCGCCATATGGCCGGGGGAAATATTAGTACTCAAATCAAATACAAGACCTAAAGGCCGTCAGGTTGGGCTATACCCTAACCGGATGTCAGGCAGCCCAGCGCTACGCCGTCAGATAGAGTCCATCATTAATTTTTTGACCTCTGCTTGCCAAAGTCATAGATTTCAGCCTGACAAATTCAGCAGTTACGACCAGAACCCGGAACGCCAACTGGAACAGACCCAGGTGAGCAAGCTGTTCACCGACAAGGCCTCGGGCAAGGATACTCAGCGCCCGCAACTGGAGGCGTTGCTGAGCTTCGTCCGTGAGGGCGACACCGTGGTGGTGCATAGCATGGATCGTCTGGCGCGCAACCTCGATGACCTGCGCCGCCTGGTGCAGAAGCTGACCCAGCGCGGCGTGCGCATCGAGTTCCTGAAGGAGGGCTTGGTGTTCACGGGCGAGGACTCCCCGATGGCCAACCTGATGCTATCTGTGATGGGGGCCTTCGCTGAGTTCGAGCGCGCCTTGATCCGTGAGCGGCAGCGCGAGGGCATCGCCTTGGCCAAGCAGCGCGGCGCGTACCGAGGCCGCAAGAAAGCCCTGTCCGATGAGCAGGCTGCTACCCTGCGGCAGCGAGCGACGGCCGGCGAGCCCAAGGCGCAGCTCGCCCGTGAATTCAACATCAGCCGGGAAACCCTCTACCAGTACCTCCGCACGGACGACTGATACATGCCGCGTCGCTTGATCCTCTCGGCCACGGAGCGGGATACCCTGCTCGCGCTGCCGGAAAGCCAGGATGACCTGATCCGCTACTACACCTTCAACGATTCCGACCTGTCGCTGATCCGCCAGCGGCGCGGCGACGCCAACCGTCTGGGCTTTGCGGTGCAACTCTGCCTGCTGCGCTTCCCCGGCTATGCGTTGGGCACCGACAGCGAGCGGCCCGAGCCGGTGATCCTGTGGGTGGCCAAGCAAGTCCAGACCGATCCGGCGAGTTGGGAGAAGTACGGCGAGCGCGACGTGACCCGTCGCGAGCACGCCCAGGAACTGCGCACCTACCTGCAACTGGCCCCGTTCGGCCTGTCCGACTTCCGCGCCTGGTGCGCGAGCTGACCGAACTGGCCCAGCAGACCGACAAGGGCTTGCTGCTGGCCGGTCAGGCGCTGGAGAGCCTGCGGCAGAGGCGACGCATCCTGCCGGCGTTGAGCGTGATCGACCGGGCTTGCTCGGAGGCCATTGCGCGGGCCAATCGGCGGGTCTACCGCGCCCTGGTCGAACCACTCACGGACTCGCATCGGGCCAAGCTGGACGAGCTGCTGAAGCTCAAGGCCGGCAGCAGCATCACCTGGTTGACCTGGCTGCGGCAGGCCCCACTGAAACCCAACTCCCGGCACATGCTCGAACACATCGAGCGGCTGAAGACATTTCAGCTGGTGGACTTGCCCGAAGGCTTGGGCCGGCACATCCACCAAAACCGCCTGCTCAAGCTGGCTCGCGAGGGCGGGCAGATGACGCCCAAAGACCTCGGCAAGTTCGAGCCGCAGCGGCGCTACGCGACCCTGGCCGCCGTGGTACTGGAGAGCACCGCGACCGTGATCGACGAGTTGGTCGATCTGCACGACCGCATCTTGGTCAAGCTGTTCAGCGGCGCGAAGCACAAGCATCAGCAGCAGTTCCAGAAGCAGGGCAAGGCGATCAACGACAAGGTGCGCCTGTACTCGAAGATCGGTCAGGCGTTGCTGGAGGCCAAGGAAAGCGGCAGCGACCCCTATGCGGCCATCGAGGCGGTGATTCCCTGGGACGAGTTCACCGAGAGCGTCAGCGAGGCCGGGCTGCCGGCCCGGCCGGAGGGCTTCGATCATCTGCACCTGGTCGGCGAGAACTTTGCCACCCTGCGCCGCTACACGCCGGCCTTGCTAGAGGTACTGGAACTGCGCGCCGCACCGGCCGCGCAAAACGTGCTGGCAGCCGTGCAGACGCTTCGCGAGATGAACGCCGACAACCTGCGCAAGGTGCCGGCCGATGCTCCCATCGCCTTCATCAAGCCGCGCTGGAAGCCGCTGGTTATAACACCTGAAGGCCTCGACCGGCGTTTCTTTGAAATATGTGCACTGTCCGAGCTGAAGAACGCCCTGCGTTCCGGTGACATCTGGGTCAGGGGATCACGGCAGTTCCGAGACTTCGATGACTACCTGCTGCCGGCGGAGAAGTTCGCCGCGCTCAAGCGTGCGCAGGCCCTACCCCTGGCGATCAACCCGAACAGCGACCAGTACCTGGAAGAGCGCTTGCAGCTGCTGGACGAACAGTTGGCCACCGTCACCCGCCTGGCCAAGGACAACGAGCTGCCCGATGTCATCCTCACCGAGTCCGGGCTGAAGATCACCCCACTGGATTCCGCGGTGCCCAATACCGCGCAGGCGCTGATCGACCAGACCAGCCAGCTATTGCCGCGCATCAAGATCACCGAACTGCTGATGGACGTGGACGACTGGACGGGCTTCAGCCGCCACTTCACCCACATGAAGAACGGTGCCGAGGCCAAAGATCGGGCGCTGCTGCTGTCCGCGATTCTCGGTGATGCGATCAACCTCGGGCTAACCAAGATGTCCGAGTCGAGCCCCGGCCTGACCTACGCCAAGCTGTCCTGGCTGCAAGCCTGGCACATCCGCGACGAAACCTATTCGGCGGCCCTGGCCGAGCTGGTCAACCACCAGTACCGCCACGCCTTCGCCGCCCACTGGGGCGATGGCACTACTTCCTCTTCCGATGGCCAGCGCTTCCGGGCTGGTGGCCGGGGCGAGAGCACCGGGCACGTCAACCCGAAGTACGGCAGCGAGCCGGGACGGCTTTTCTACACTCATATCTCCGACCAGTACGCGCCGTTCAGCACCCGCGTGGTGAACGTCGGCGTGCGCGATTCCACCTACGTGCTCGACGGCTTGCTGTACCACGAGTCCGACCTGCGGATCGAGGAACACTACACTGACACGGCCGGCTTCACCGATCATGTCTTCGCCCTGATGCACCTGCTGGGCTTTCGCTTCGCACCGCGAATCCGCGACCTCGGCGAAACCAAGCTGTACGTGCCACAGGGCGTGCAGTCCTACCCGACGCTGCGCCCGCTGATCGGCGGCACCCTGAACATCAAGCACGTCCGCGCCCATTGGGATGACATCTTGCGTCTGGCTAGCTCGATCAAGCAGGGCACCGTCACCGCCTCGCTGATGCTGCGCAAGCTCGGCAGTTACCCGCGTCAGAACGGCCTGGCCGTGGCCCTGCGCGAACTAGGCCGGATCGAACGCACTCTGTTCATCCTTGACTGGTTGCAGAGCGTCGAGCTGCGCCGCCGCGTGCATGCCGGGCTGAACAAAGGCGAGGCACGCAACTCCCTGGCTAGGGCGGTGTTCTTCAACCGCCTCGGCGAGATCAGGGATCGGAGCTTCGAGCAGCAGCGCTACCGGGCCAGCGGCCTCAACCTGGTGACGGCCGCCATCGTGCTGTGGAACACGGTGTACCTGGAGCGCGCCACCCAGGGACTGGTCGAAGCCGGCAAGCCGGTGGACGGCGAGCTGCTGCAATACCTGTCGCCGCTGGGCTGGGAGCACATCAACCTGACCTGCGATTACGGCTGGCGGCAGAGCCGCAGGCTGGAAGACGGGAAGTTCAGGCCGCTACGGTTGCCTGGAAAACCTTAGCGTACGATTTTTTCCGAATTCTGCGGGCTCCCCTTGTTGCCCTTGACGAAAGGACGCACGAACTGCGGCGAGATCAATTTCACTTGATGCCCGAGCGCCGTCAGTTGGCGCGCCATAAAGTGCGCTCCGGCGCAGGCTTCCATCACCACCGTGCAAGCCGGCAGGATGCCAAGCAATCGCATCATTTGCTGGCGTGTCGCTTTCGTGCGAAAGATCTTCCGGCCAGAACCGTCTTTTCCGTGTAGATGAAAGCTTTGCTTGCCCGGATCAATCCCTACCAGTGCAACTGCGCTCGTGATGATGGCCTCCGAAATAAAACACCCTGCGAAAGTGTGCCCTCGGAGGGTGGGGATGACCATCTCATTAACCCGAATCTCGAACGCGCGGAACCCACCAGGCAGCAAAAGCCACCGATCTTCTCGCATGCAGCCAACTACCCTGCTGCTGCCCAGCTCCACGCTGATCCTCCGCGCCGTTTCGCAAACTACCGGTATCAGCCTGCATGCGCTTTTCATCCATGTATTCGAGCGTGCTGGACAGGCTGCTCGCGGCGACGGTCTTGCGGCTGCCGCCGCGTATCGACAGTAAGCCGCCCCCCCCCCCCCTTTTGCTCGAACACCCCGCCCTGCATCCTGTGCTTTTCCAGTAGGGCATTTATATGGAAACGATGCACGCGCGCCGCGAGTCCTGGGCTCGGCATGTTCAGGCCTGGCAGGACAGCGGGCTGACGCAGTTGCTTATTGCCAGTAGCATGCGCTCAAACCCGAGGCACTGGCCTACTGGATCAGGCGCAGCAAGCGGGCGGCCACGCCGCTTACCCTGGTGCCCGTGGCAGCGGCAGGGGTGTGGCTGCTGCAGGCATGCCAGTGGCTGGCGGTTGGCGTTGCCGGCGGACGTCGATGCAAGCTGGTTGGCCGGATTGCTGCGGGGGATGGCCTGACGCGAATGCCGGCCCAGGTTTGGCTGGTGGCCGACCGATCAACATGCGCTTGGGGATCGACGGGCTTTGGTGCACCTTCAGCAGGCCCTCGGGCGACCACCCTGCGATGGCACGACCTATGCCTTTCGCAATCGGCACGGCTCGCGGCTCAAGCTGTTGCAGTAGGACGGCACCGGTGTGTGGTTGGGTCAGCGCCGTCTGCATCAAGGCCGTTTTCGCTAGTTCCATGCCGCCGAATGCAGCGCCGCGCTGGTCAAGATCGGCGAAGACATCAGCGAGCAGCTCGACCTGATCCTGGCCAGGTCCTTCGTCCACCGGCACAGTCGCCCGCAATAAGCCTGCCGCCCGTGCGAAAGCATCAGCGCCGCGCCGGTTCCGCCGGCAGTGGCGTGGCCTTGCAGCCCCTGGTGGATCGGCTGCGCGCCTTATTGCTCCAACGCCAGGTGCTGCATGCCGATGAAACACCCTCTGCAGCAACTCGATCCCGGCGAGGGGAAAACCAAACGCCCCTATCTCTGGGCCTACTCTGGGCCTACCGCAGCAACGACCTGGAGCCCAGTGACAGCCGAGGCCTTGCGGCGCATCGCCGATCTCTATGCCCTCGATTGGCGCGCCCGCGCACTCGACGCGGCCGTCCGGCAGCTACTGCGTGAACAGAAATCCCTGCCCAAACTGCAGGCCCTACACGACCGGCTGCAGCTACCGCGCCGCCGCCATCCAGAGCCTTGCTGGCCACCACCAGACTGAACGGGCTCGAGTCCGGCGCCTGGCTCAAGGACACCCCGGGAAAAACTGCCAATCTGCCCACCAGCCGGATCGAGGAGCTGTTGCTCCTCGCGTCTCAACCTGAGTAACGATGGGACGGCTGGACGCTCACCTTTTTCATAAGACAAGCCAAAAACGGGCACCTACCCACAGCATGGGTTCGTGGAGGCGGGCTTAACCGTGACCGGTTGCTGAATGGGGGCGATGCCGCTCAGCATGCGCTTAATGCAGCTCACGACCTGCTCAACCTAGATTGCTAATTCCCGGCTTGGATAGGGGGCAGGTTTTACAGAGGGTTCGCGCTTGGTAAGAAGTCCTCATGCAGGAGCCGCAGGTATGGGTTGTCTGGCGGCGTCTCCTGGAACAGCGCATCCGGGCTGACGAGCAGGTAGCCGTGCAGCCGGCGCGACTTGCGCGGCCCCGTGACTTCGCAGGTCCAGATGTTCAGCCGCTCGGCTGCTTGCGGTGCTGTCCCAGCTTCTCGAAGCGCTTCTGTACCCACTGCCACCCCTCCAGCTTCTCCTGCTTGGCCAGCGCGACGACTTGAAGGTACTCCTGCGCGTAGCGCTGGAACACGCCGGGGCTGACGAGGTAGGTCGTACCGGCGACGGTATGCACCAGGGCCTTGGCGTCGTTGATGATCAGCTTGCGCGTCTGGATGCCCTGACGCAGCCAGGTCATGAAGTGCGCCCCGGAGGGCTCCGCGCGATCCTGGGCAGGCGCGAGGCTCATCTGCGGCGGGGGCACGATCGAAGAGGCCAGCTCGGACTCGGCGACAGGGCAACTCGGGGTCTCCATTACCGTGGGGGGAGCGTCGTCGCCCAACAGGTCGAGTAGCGCGGCCACGGCGGTGTCCGTGGCTGCGGATGCGATCGGCGCCGTGCTCGCGGGTGCAGCTTCGATGCCTTCCACGCGCGACCCATCAGCCACCGCCGGCGCCTGCGGCGTTGGCTCCGCCTGTTCCTCTTCGACCTGCACACGGCCTGCGAACGGCGCCGGGCGGTCGGCGGCATCCCAGATCATCGCCGGCGAAAGTTTCAGGAAGGTGAATGCGTGCGACCAGCCGGCGTCGCTGGTGACGGTAGCCTTCCAGATCGCCTTGCCATCCGGCGTGGGTTGCACGATGCCGTGATCCTGCAGCACGTTGAACACCGCCGTGTTGCTCGCGGGGATGCCGCCGATGCCCTGCGACAGCAGATGTGCGCGCAGCTTATCGGAGACGGTCTTGCTCACCAGCCAGAGTGCGTCCTGCGTCAGCCATCCATCCGAGGCCTGGGGCTGGTTCAGCTTGAATTCCTCCCTTAGCAGATAGCGCAGGCCGTCCAGCAGCTTGCGCTGCAGCGTGTGCCTGGGCGCCGCCAGCGCCTTGCCGGGATCGCCGCCGAGTTCCTGGGCGACCGAGGCCTGATCGGCCTGCACGACCAGCTCGCCGAGCGTACCGGCGTGCTCGTACTGGCCGGCCAGCACGTACAGCAGCGCGGCCCAGAGGTCGGGATAGCCGCTGAGCCAGTCGAAGATGTCCCGTTCGAGAATGCGCGTGTAGAGCAGCCCGGTGGCGGCGCTGTGCAGGCGGTACTCACGCTCCTTTCGGTAACGGAAGCGATAGGGCTTTCGCAGTGGGCCGTGCCAGGGATGCCAGGCGCTGCCGTCGGCATGCTCGACGTGCAGATCGACCGCAATCTTGCCGATGTCGTGCAGCAGGGCCGCGTAGGCCGTGCCTGCGGTCCAGGCCTCGGCCTGGGCAGCCTGCGCTTCCGGCGTGACGCCCGCAGGCAGCAGGTATGACTGCCGCAATTTCAGCGCATAGGCGACGATCTCCAGGCCGTGGTCCAGCATGCCGCCCGGATAGGCGTGGTGGTGGCTCTCGGAGGCCGGAAACTGCTGGACCAGCTCGGCGTAGCGCTCCAGTGGGGCGAGGTAGAGCGTGGCGAACTGTCGGCGCGAGAGCGATGTGCGCTGCCAGATGTGTTCCAGCAGTTTCTGCCGACGCGGCGTCGCCAGCAGCGATGCGGCCGACTCGGGCCGCATCGACTTTCGGAGTTTCGATGGCGGATGTGGGCGGTGTGCCGGCGGTGGGTGGCACCCGTTTGCGCTGGAACAGCGAGAGCATGACGCCCCCCCCCCCGGATGACGGGCTGATCTGGGGCGCCTTTGGCCTTTTCGGTAGGGCCTTTCCCCTTGGCCCCGTTCCCTTGCCCCTTCCCAGCCCTTTGGCCTTTGTCGGAAGCCTTTGGGTATAGGGCCGCTGCTTCGCGGATGCCACGATGAATGCGGCATGGGGCAGGCCCGACAAGCGGGGAATACTTCTGTCGCCGCGTCAGATCTGGCCCAGGCCGGCATCGAGCGCAGCGGCTTGCGCGGCGAAGTCCTTGGGGCGCTTCTTGCGAAAGGTCTCCAGGTTGTTGAGCTTCCAGCGCAGTGCCGGCAGTTGCGCGGCGTGCTGGCATTGCACCAGCGACCAGTCCGGTTCTGCGCGTACCAGGCCGCTCAGGAACCGCCTGTGCGCCTTCGTCAGCCGTTGCTGCAACTCGCGTCGCAACTGCGCGCGAGCCTCCAGCAGCGTGTCCAAGGGGCAGTCCACTTCGGCCATACCGACAAAGGCCCGTTCGTACTCGCCGGCGATGTCCTTGTCGTTGCCGAACAACACTTCGTGGGGCGGCCGGTTGTGGCCCGCCAGATAGATCACGAAGCACTCGACCATGCCATCGCTGATGTCGCCCGACTCAAAGAGCTGCCACACGTCGAACAGGTCGCGCGGATGCTGCCGGTCCAGCGCGGCCACCAGCTTGCCGGCGTACAGCTCGTCCGGTGCCAGGATCGGCACGTCCAACTCGATGCCGAACAGATCGCTGGTCTTGGCGCTCAGCGGCCGCCGCTCGACGGGCAGCACGCTGCCTCGGAACACGACGTTGACCTCGATCTTCACCTGGCTGGCATCGTTCTCGACGATCAGCTTGGTGTCCCCCAGGTCCTTGGCGCGAACCAGGCGTGTTTGCACGCCCAGCGGTGCAAGGCGCGCGGCGATGGCGGCCAGCTCCTGGTTGATGGCTTGCAGCGCTTCGTCGCGCGGCGTCTGCCACGGAAGGTACACCACGTCGATGTCCACCGAAAGGCGCGGCATGTCCCGCACGAAGAGGTTGATGGCCGTGCCGCCCTTCATGGCGAAGATGTCGTTGGCGAACACGTCAGGCGCGACGGCCAGCAGCAGGCGAACGGTGTCCGCGTAGGTCTTATCCATGAGGTCTCAGGCTCAGCAAGGTGCCGTCATCGAGCCGGCTCATCCAGCGCGTGTTGCTGCCGGTGCGAACCGGGTACTGCTCCAGCAGAGCATCGACATCCACGAGGTTGGTCTCGCGCGCCCAGGTGAGGAACAGGCGCACGGCCTTCACGCTGGCGCAGCAGGACAGCAGTTGCCCGAGTAAGTCCTTGCGGGGGGAACGCAGTCCATCAAAGATGTTGCGGGCCTCTTCGAGGCTCTGCTTGGCGCCGGCTTCGTACAGCAGTTCCAGAACGGCACGCTCGGAGGCAGCCACCCGCAGATCCTCGGGCAGGCCAGGCGGCGTGGTCAGGGTCATGCTGGCCAGCGCCGTGTCCGGCCAGTCGAACAGGCGGGCGTGGACGTAGCGGGCCGGAAAGCGCGCGGTGAACCAGGCCGGCAACGCGAAACGACCGTCGCCCCACAGTACCAGCGTCTCCCGGCTGCCCAGGTTGTGGCGCACGCCCTGCAGGGCCAGGGCGCTCTTGCCGCCGACGTGCAGGCCGGGCACGCGCTGTTGCAGGAACTTCAGCGCACTGTAGACCCCGAATTCATCGTTCGGGAAGGCATAGACGCCATGGGCCAGGCGCACGAGCCACCCGCCGTCGGCATAGTGGGCGGCAAGCTGGGGCGACACCCCGAACTGACTCAGGGTGGCGAGGTCGAACGGCGCCCCGCGGGGGAGTCCGGCCTGCAGCCGCTTGATTACCTGGTGCCTAGAATTTCCATCCATGCTATAAAAATAGCACGGAATCCAATCAGCCCCTAGAGGTATCGCAAGAACCTCGCAGGGAAAGTAGCATAAGGTTTGATTTCTATTGCAAAATCTAATCATCTTGGCGACACCCGAGCCAGCCTGGCTCTGCCAGCCGCAACCCACCCGCCCTCCTGATCGCGGTCTATGCTGGAGGGCAAGCCACAACCGGCCGCTCCTGAGGTGAGGCACCACTGAAACCGAGGCACATGAGCATGACCACCAACACGCACAACGGGCGCTGGAGCCACCGGCTGGGCCGGGGGGCTGGCCGTGCCTGGCGTGGATACCAGCGCCGCGAGCAGCGTGTCGCCGGCCGGCTGGTGACGCGCGGGGTGCCCGCAGGCGCGGCGACGGCGGTGCTCTGGATCGTCAAGCTGGCCGTGCTTGGCATGCTGCTCTACACCGTATCCTGGCTCGTCCTGCTGCTGGCCTTTGCGGTGGTCGCCACATGGTTCGCGCGAAATGCCGATGCGGATGACGAGAAGCAGCCGGAACTTAGAGACGGACACTCGGGCGTCGGCCTGTACGACAAAGATGACTGGCGGATCGACATGGGCGATCCCGACGAGCCGTAGCCGCCGCATCAGCGCGAGGAGAGTGCTCCTTACTTCGCTGCACCTTTCGATACGGCCGTCATCGCAAGACGAGAGCCGCTACCTCCAGCCGACTTTGCATAGGACGTGCCAGTGATGAGACCGCCCAGGAAGTTTCCAGCGCGAACTCCCGCCCATCCGAGTGCCATCACCCAGAACGTCGGTAACACGATGAACATCATCGCCATCACGAAATTCAACAGCATATCGCCGAAAGCGTTATTCAACCCCATCAGCGGGTTGAAGTTGCTGTGCGGCGAATGCCAGCCGTAGAGCGCGTCCAGGATCGTGCTGTCGATCCAGCGCGCGAGCTGGAACCAGAAGTCCACGAAGAACAGCGCGAACTGGACGCAGCTCACCGTCACCACCGTCTTCAGGTCGTAGGTGCCGATCAGCAGCACCAGCGGGATGCAGATGACGAGCGCCATCTTGAGCATCGTCAGCACCATCGGCAGCGCCTGGCGCACCACGTCCATCGCGGGGAAGAAGGCCAGCGAGCCGACGGTCAGCCCCAGGTGGCTCGCGTCGCGCGTGACGATGTTCGGCAGCGTCTTGTCGATCTGGCCGCCGTAGTCGGTGTAGACGGCGCCTGGTTCATCTTCTGCTGCCGCGGTGATACCACGGCGCGGATCACCGAGTCATCGACCTCGCTCGGCGACAGGAAGCCCGCCCAGCGCGCGATGCGCGACAGCAGATCCGGGTCGACCTGAGCCAGCAGCCGGCTGCGCAGTCCCTGGCCGCCATCGGCCCACCACTGCCGGCAGGACGGATAGCCGCCGCCGCTGTCCACCTGTGCCAGCCCCGCATCGCGGGTCGCGTCGTAGGGCCAGGCCGTGCGTGGGGTCTTGGCGCGATAGGTGTCATAGAAGCCGGGCGTGTCGAGGAAATAACTCGACCCGATCCAGGTGACGTCGTTCATCTGTTCCTCGGAGAGCGTCGGCCGGTTCATGAACAGCTTGGCGCGCGACGGCCCGTAGCAGTCGTGCGTGAAGTCGGCGACCTCCTGTGCCAGCACCGGATCCTCGATGCGCGTGGCATCCACATCCATGCGAATCTGACGCAGGTCCGTGCCGCAGGGAATCGCCGCCACCGCGGCGCCCGTCACGGCTTTCGACAGCGAGTGCATGAAGAACCACCACACCGGCACCAGCGCGCTCTGATCGTTGAGCGCGGTGTAGACGTTGGACCAGCCCGTCTCGTTGGGCAGCGGGACGTTGACCTGGCATTGCGCGGAGCGCGTGGTGTCGAACTTGATCGTGGCGAGATCCACCGGGATGAACGGGATGCCGGCGAACAGAATGACCACGATCGCCACCCACACCCGGTTCTCGATGCGCATCGACGACAGCACGCCCTTGTTGCCTTCGTCCGCACCTTCGCTGCGGGCCTTGAGCCATTCCTGGATCACGATGGCCACGAACGGCAGCGCGAACACCCCACTGGCCACGAGGATGCTCCAGATGCCGTTGTTGACCACCCAAGCCACCAGGGTCAGGTAATACTCCAGGTAGTCCGTGGTGTAGAGCGTCATGGCTGCCTCCCGGTCTCAGCCGTGCCGCAACAGTTGGCTGGCTTCCAGCGCGACCACGGCGATCACGGCCGCGATCTCCGTGCGCAGCAGGCGCTGATGCGTCTCGCGGGACGCTCCCGCCGCAGCAGGCGCCGGCGCAGCCACCACCAGCCATAGGCCGTCGCCCCATAGAGGCACAGCCGCCACACGAAGAAGTGCCCGGCGTGCGCCTGCAGCCAGTGCTGCCAGCCCTCGACGCCGCCGACCACGTGGATGCCGGCGATGTTCACCGCCACCGCGGCGGCGACCACCAGCAAGGTCCACAGCAGCGCCACGCCGACACGGCGGTTGAACAGCCATGGCAGCCGCAGCCAAGCCGGCCGGCTCATGGCGTACCGCTCCGCGGCTTCTGGACTTCCCGGAGACGGTCGCGCGTGGTGTCGCCCTCGAAGATGCCGCGCGAGCCGGCAGCGCGGGTGCTGTGGCGCTGGATGATCGCCATCGGCGAGTTGCCGGCCAGCGTGCGGCGCAGCTCCAGCTCAGTCTTGAGGTTGTTGATCTCCTGCACCAGCGCGCTGTTCTCCTGGTCGACCGCCTGCACGGCCAGTTCGTTGGCGGCGACGTTCGGCTCCTTCTTGCCGGTCAGCAACGTGCGTTGCAGCAGCAGGGCCTTCTCCAGCACGCTGGACAGCGCCGCCTCGGACGCGAGGCGCTTGCCCAGCAGGTCCTGGTCGGGTTCGTCGCGCAGGGCCTCGATCACGCCGCGGGTGATCGGCAGCGAGCTGCTGCCGGCCGCGTCGAGATTGGCCGGTGTCGTCGGCCGGGCGCCCGTCACCAGCTCCTGCAGCACCTGCAGCCTGGCCTCGTACTCTTCCTGGATCACTGGCGTGAGCCCGACGCCAGGCATGGTCTGGGTCTTCGTGCAGTTCTCGCAGGTGCGTTGCTCGCGTTCGCCCAGCACGCGGTTCGCAAAGTCCGCGGCCGCGCCGGGCGACGACCATGTCTGGCAGGTCAGGCGGTTGCCGCAGGTGTTGCTCGGGATCGACGAGGTATCGGTGGCGCTGCGCCCGTTGAGCAGGTTGTAGCCCGCGCGTGTCACGTCGCCGATCACCTTGATCGAACTCTGGCCTGAGCCACCCGCGTTGCCGCCGCCGACCCAGGGCACGCCGTTGTTCCCTTTGTTGGACTCGGCCTGCTCGATGGCGGAGACGGCGTCGGTGCTGCTGACCGCATCCCGCAGCGCCATCCCCTCGGCGAGCTGGTCCCAGCCGGCCTGGCCGCCGGCCATGTCCGCCATCCGATTGGCGATGGCCCGGCAGGTCATCTTCGAGCGGTCGAAATCCAGGCGCGCCTGGAGGATGCCGTTGGTCAGCAGGTTGTAGAGCCCCGGGTCGGCGCGCTGGATGATCAGGGCCGGCAGCGAGGCCACGGCGCTGGTGGCGTTCTGGATCACGTTGCTCATGATCGTCTGGAAGCCGTTGCTGATGCCGTTGAGCTGGTTCTGCAGCGTCGTGGTGATGCTCATGTCGCCGCAGATCAGGTTGCTGTTCCAGCCGATCCCCACGCCGATGCTCTGCATGTTGCCGGCACCCCCCATCGACACGGCCCGGCCGCCGCCGATGCTGTAGAGCACGTCGTCGCCGATCACGCTGCCGCCGACGTTCACGCCATTGGGGTCGATGCGGGTCTGCGCCCAGGCGACGCCGACGACCAGCGTGATGGCCGCCACGAGCAGTGTGGCCCGCAGGGGCGATTTCGCGCGGCGCAGGAAGTCAGGGAGGGATGCGTTCATCGTGGGTTCCTCACATGAAATCGACGCAGCCGAGGAAGACCTGGCCACGGCGCCGGCAGCAAGAGTACGGCCGCCACAAGGCCCAGGCGTAGTCGCCCTGCTGGGCCTGCACGCGGGTGCGGCTGTGCGGGAAGACCACGCAACTGTTCGAGAGCGTGGGCGTCAGCTCCTGCCACTTGCCCGTCGAGGCGTCGGTCTCCATCAACGCGCCGGCCGGCCAGTACCCGTCGCGGGCGTTGGCCAGCAGCGGCTGATAAACGTGGACTTGGTTGCGGCGGGTGACGATGTCGCCCGCGCGCTGCGCGACCACGGCGCCGCTCTCGTGGTCGTCGGTCTGGTGCAGGAAGCCGCCGCGCGGATACACGTTGCCCCAGAGGTTCAGGCCGGTGCGCGTACCGATTTCGCGCCGGCCGGGGATGAGCGCTTCGGGGTAGAACGCTTCCGGGATGTTGTAGCGCCAGGCGATCGTGTCGAGCGTACTCAGCAGATACGGCATGAAGGCCGTGCCAGCGCCCTCGCAGGTGTAGCCGGAGGCGCTGGCGAACTTGCTGAACACCTTCCCGGCCGGATGGCCGATGACATCGGCGTTCTTGAACTTGGCGAGGTTGTTCTCGTTGTCGTGATTGGTCGTGCCGTCACCGCCAGCTTGGCGGTCGGGTTGGGCATGCTCATCGCCCTGACTTCCAGCCACGGGTTTTCTCCAGTGTTCGAGTAACTCGATACCACCGCATCGGGGACGTAGTGGCGCACCTTGACGGAAGTGCGAACCGAGCAGCCGAAGGGCGTGCAGTACAGCCAGTAGCAGATTCCGACCACGCGGTATTCGAGGCAGTCGGGCGATAACGCTGACGAGACGATGGTGGCGGTGTCCAGGGCGAACGTCGACGTGGCCGTGCCCAACAGCAGCGAGGCGACGGTGGCGCGCAGGCGTCGGGATGCCCGCAGGAGGCTCATGGCTGCGTGCTCCGGTAGGCGTCGATGCGCGCAACGGCGCGGGGCACGTCGGGCTCGCCGTAGACCACGTAGCGTCGATCGACCACCACGGCGGGAATTCTGGCGATGCCCAGTCCCCAGGCATCAGCGACGCCCTGATAGGCGTGGCCGATGCGGCGCTGCAGGGCCTCGCCGCCATCATGCAACCGCTGCCGCACCAGGGCCGCGGCCTGTTGCGGGTCGGCCGGCAGGTGCGCGGCGAGTTCGACCTCGATGCGCGTGGCCTGGTCCATCTCGATGACCCGCACGCCGGCCGGGGCCTGCACCGGATGACGGCTGTCGGTGACGACGAGCACGTCGGCTGCTGCAGTCTGGGTAAACATGAACAGCACTGCCCACAGTCCGGGCGCAATGCTGATGGTCGGCAGCCGGGGCGAAGCCTTGAAGACGGGGGCCGGCATATCGGGCGTCCTTGGAGTCGATCAAAGTCACAGTCGACTTCAAGTGCCGATCTAGCGCGACAAAGAAACCGCATCCGGCCCCTGCCGGTTTCATACCCTATGCCGTTGTGAGCGTTGTGATTGCCTCCTGTCGGAGGCGGAGATCAGGTGCGGGACGCTGAGGTGCCCGCGAACCCAAGAAACGCATGCTGTAAGCGAATCGGCATCGACGGCTTGGAGCGTGCGTGTAGGCTCTGCCAAGTCCCGTCACTGATGTCGCTCGGGGCGAGGCGATCTACCGAGCGCGAAACTCTTCTCAAGTAAGCGTTGACGCCATCCGCGGATTCCGAAGGAACGCCGGCAAGAACGTACCCCACCATGAAGCCGATAGCATGGTTCTCGCCGTACTTCTCCTGGATGAATCGATCCATGCCCTCGACGACGTACTCTCGACACAAGTGAGTGTCCGACCCGGCGATTCGTTTGCATTCGATGATCGCGTGCGGATCATGCTCCTGCGTGCGCAAGAAAATTTCGACGAACGCCAGCGGGATGTCGGTACGTCCGTCTGGCAGCATCACGTTGCTTTTAGATCGCGATTCCGTGCCAGGCAGCACCATGATCTGCTTCCACGGGGAGTTCTTCAGCGCAATGCGCATCCCGTCCCGCAGGCGCTCGGTCATGATTACCTCTCCAGCGTTGGCATTCACGTCCTCGGCTGCGCATGCTCGCTGCCAACCTGCGGCCAGTGTCAGCAGAATGACCGCCACAACCTCGGGCTCAAGTTCAATGAACTCTCTGCCAGTGCAGGAGGTGTCTCATAGGGGATCCTCAAACTTTGCCCCCTGAAAAGCTCTCCGCGACCACTGCATCGGCATCTTCCAGTGCCGCTATGCCCATCCAGTAGCGCCGCGCTGCTGGCTTGATGATCACGACTTCGTTGCGTCCGTGTACTCGCAATTCCCGCTCTGCACTGAGCGCGGTCGCAATCTTGACTTTCAGGCGCCTGCCGATACGTGCCAGTACTTCACCCAATTCGCCTTGTGGTGCCACGACGCTCACGCTCGCATTACCCGGCCCCTCTTCCAAGACAAAGCGCACGACGCGCAAGGCCGAACTGCTTGGCAAGTCGAGCACTTCGGCGCGCATGTGCCGCTTATTGCGAACGGAAAGCCAATCCTCGATAACGGACAGGAACGTCTTGGCATACGCCGTGACCTCAGTACGACTGTCCGATGGCTCCACGGATGATTCGCGGCCGGTTTCCCATTGCCACCCGGCGCGAAGGAGGCCGTCTCGAATGACAGTTCGGTCGGCATCGTTCAGTTCGTACAGATCGAAGACAGCTTCGTCCAGTTCAGCCCATCCCCTCTCGTCGGTGCCGTTGGCGCGCAGATTCTTCTCAATCTGCAGCAGGCGCTGGCCAGCCTCAGATTTCACTGCGCTCGTGAAATTAGGCACCGGTAGGAAGCTGAGGTCGCGAGCCAGCAGCTTCCTCTTGTAGATTCCAAACTCTGCAGCGGTCAGATAGAAGAACCATGTCGCAAAAGCAGAACTCAACACGGTGGCAAGCAAATGTGCCGTCCGCGTGTGCCCTCTCGGAAGAGACACTGCGAAGTATGAGTTCGTGAAGACGAGATCCCGCTCGGAGACGGCCGCCAAGACGCGTGGACTCCCCAGAAGCATTTCCTTCACGATGAGAAGCGGGGCTTGATATATCTCCCGCGATCGTGGCCATTGTGCCTTCGATTGGCTGAAAGTCGGCAAATCATCGGGAATGTTGAAGTGCTGCATGTCTTTGACTTGCAGTACATCCAATCCTTTTAGCGGGCGAGCATCGCGCGTCTGATTCTCTGGGCCCGCGAATCAATCCAACCTGGAAGGTAGTGTCGAGTAATGAGAGTTGCTCGCCCAGATTTCTGTGGGCCGAAGTCAAGTCATCCAGCAATAGGAGGTCACGGCGCCGGCCAACGGCTGCTGCCTTGAGCTTCAACGGCTGTTCTTGGATCTCGTCGAGTGTCAAAGTGATGACGTCACTCGGCGCCACCTCGAACGAATGAGTCCTTGCACCGCTGGGCGTCCACGGGATCTGAACGACCGTGACCTGATCCGTTCGCTGCTTCGGTCGATGACGGGCAAAGAGAACCACTGCGGGCATAGCCGCTGTCGCGAAGAGCCAACTGCACAAATTGGACAGATTTACCAAGGTGATCGGAGCCACGGCTCGCATCACATGCTGAGCTGCTGCCATGCCGGTGCCGCTGCGGCTGAAGAACGGCATCGCGCTAAGAATGATGCCGAAACGGGTCTTCTCATGTGAGAACTCCGCCGCTCGCAACACGAAATCCAAGCCTTCACCGCGCGGTTGCGCAGGTACGCCCGCAACCCTGGTCTTGCGCCGCGCTTCGGTTCCTGTCTGCCCCCTAAAGCTCCAAGGGGGATTGCCCACGATAAGGTCGAACTGCTTCAGCCCTGTCGGCGTCGCCAGCACGGCCTTGCCATCTCCATCACGTTCGACAGTACGAGCGTCACCGACGAGCAATGTCCTGCCGATCAATGGCTGGAACTTCAGGGACTGCGGTGGTTGCGGGTCAGGGTCCAGCTCAAGCGCAGCCAGGTACAGGCTGAACGCAGCGACGCGAATCGCGGCTTCGCTAATGTCTACGCCATACACCTGCCCGTAGAGCGTCGAGCGGATCAGCTCCCTCGTGGGCGGCTGACCTTGCGAGCGAAGATGAACCAAGCGCCGCAGCGCTTCGACCAGGAAGACACCGGAGCCGCACGTCAAATCCAGCACCGACTCCCGTCCAGATAGACCATCCATGACCTCATCGAGGACCAGCGAGACGACGGACAGTCGCGTGTAGTGCACGCCGTTTCGCAACGCTTCTGTGCGCTTTCCTCCAGTCTGCGGCTCAGCATGTGCAAACTGCTCGTAGATCGAGCTGATGAGCTCGACCGGAATCACGTCGAACTGGTAGGGGAAGAAGCTGAGTTGCCCGCTTTCAGGATCGACAGCCTCCAGGAACTCCGCAACCCGCGTCAAATGGTGAGCGGCTGGTGTCGTTTTCACCGACGAGGGCGGAAACATATCGCCGTTGAAGGTCTGGGCCAGCCATGCGAACAGCTTGCTGGTCGCTGGCCGGTCGCGCAGGATCGCCGGCAACGCCGTGCGGCCGCATACCCGCTTCAACCGCGCCGCACTGACGATCTCGCGGTCAATCAGGTACTGGGTGAAGATCACGCGCCCAATCAAGGCCTGCGCCGCATCGCGCGCGAGATTGCCTGCGACCAAATCGCGTTCGAGACATCCAAGGTCAGACAGGAGCTTCTGATCGACGCTGGTCTTGCGATCGATGGCCGGCACCTGGGCCCAGAATTGGCCCGTCTCGATCGCCAGTCGGCCGGCCAACTCGTCCAGTTCATGAAGCGAAGCTTCGATGTTCTCGAAACGCCGAATCAAATGTCTCTGGGCATCGCCTTCTTTCGCGGGTGTGCCGAAACCGTTGTACAGGTCGATACGCTGCGGCGAGATCACCCACAGCAACGGCGCGAACCCCTCGTTCCAGACCTCTCGTCGCCACTGGCTGACCAGATCGTCTGCAGGCGCGCTTTGCTCAAACTTGAAGTAGACGGTCAACGACGACGCGCTGCGCCACAATGCGTCCGGAACAAAAACGCGGCCGTGGCGCGAGGACTGCGCCTCAGCCCCCAACCGAAGGCCGGGCGCGGGTCGCCCGTCCGGCAGGTAGCCGGTTGCGGCGAGCACCTGTTCCAGCGTGGCAGTGTTCACGCCCTACTCCGGATAGCTTCGGGTGGAAACGGCAACGCTGCCTGGCTCGGCGTCGGGACGATCGGCAGCATGTGCTGCTGAAGCCGCATGATCAACGGATCGAGCGGGATCACGAGAGTCGGTTGGGCCGGCGCCGGCCCAACCCCCTCGGGGCCGATATCGCACAGGTTCGCCAAAGTGGGCGTCACGAACGCCACAGACCCGTTCAGCGCCAACGCGCCACTGGTGCTCAGCAACCGAAAAAGCGCGTCCACGCCGACGCTGACGGTGGCGATGTGCACGCCCAATGAGCTGACCAGCTCATTGGTAACGGCCAAGCCAAGGAGATCGGCGAAGGTGAATCGGGCAGCCTTCCCGGTCTTGGACGCCAAGTAGGGCACGGTCTTGCGCCAATGCCGCACCGTTTCGGCGGACACGCCAGTTAGCGTGCGCATCTGATCCTGAGTGTACTGGATGGCGGTGACGGCAGACATTCGCGTTGCTGGCAACTAGAAAATACGCACATTCTGCCATGTAAAGGTGTGCCTCTCAACAAATAAAGGCCGGTTCAGCCGCGTATCCCGCAAGCTTGCAAGCTTCCGAAATCGTGACCATCAGAACGCATCGCCAAGGTGGCAACCGGAACCGTTCATGGCAGTTCTTGTGGAGAGGGGCAAGAGGAACAGGCGCCCCCGGAGGGACGCCTGCGGACTACAGTAAGCCGGCTTCGGCGAACGAGTACGGGCTGCCCTTGCCGACGATGAAGTGATCCAGCACCCGGACATCGACGGTGGCCAGGGCGCTCTTCAACCGCTCGGTGATCGCACGATCAGCGGCCGAGGGCTCGGTGTTCCCCGAGGGGTGCTGATGCGCCAGGATCAGCGCCGAAGCGTTGAGCGCCAGCGCACGCTGAACCACCACCCTCGGATACACCGAAGTCTGGTCGACCGTGCCCTTGAACAGCGGCTCGAAGGAGAGCACCTGGTGCTGGTTGTCGAGAAACACGACGGCGAAGATTTCGTTCGGCTCCGCGACCAGTTTCAGGCGCAGGTAGTCGCGCACGGCGGCGGGACTGCCCAGCGCTGGACCGGCCTTGAACACGCGGTTCTCCAGCAGGGTGATGGCCTGCCGGATGATCCAGTCTTCGTGCTGGGCGGCGATCAGGGTGAGCGACTCCGGGCAGGAGTCGGCGATGACGAGAGACATGGCGAACCTCCAATGGATGAGATCGGAGGGCGCCTGCCGCTGGAGGGCAAACCCTCCTGGGGACGATGGGGATGGAACAGGTGACGAGCGGGCATCCACCACCGCGGATGCGGTGGCTGTTCGCGTCAAGGGATGCGATGCGAACGGGTTTCGATCAACGCGGACGAGCCGCGCCGCAGCCTTGAAGATCGATGGCTACCTGGGCATGTCACCGGCAACGCCGGCGGGCATGTCTGGGGAATGGGCGGGTTCGGCTGCGGTCGTGCTGCCGGCGGCGAGCAGGTCGATGGCCGACAGCAAGGCATCGCCTTCGACGGGGCCGTGCAGCAGGAGGGTCTTGCCGGACTCGCGGTCGCGCAGTTGCAAGGCCGGCGTGGCCGCGATGCCCTGCTGTGCCGCTTCCACCGCCTGGGCACGGATGACGGCATCGGGGCGCTCGCTGTCGAGACAACCCTGCATGGCTGGCGTGAGGTCGGGATAGCGCAGGCCCTCCGGCAGGCCCTGGCCGTCGCCGCGGGTGTTCGCGTAGAGCCACGCCACGGCCTGCCAGAACGTGGCATGTCCGCCCGTCTCGCCCGCGCACTCGGCCAGGCGTGCCTCGGCAGTCGCGGCCGGCTCGTGCATGGACAGCGGCAGGTGGTGCCACTGCCAGTTCACCTCGGGATGGGCGTCGATCCAGCGCTTGAGCGCGGGGAAGTAGGCCCGGCAGTACGGACACTCCAGGTCGGCGTACCCGACCACCGTGAAGCGCGCATCGGCACGGCCATACAGCCAGGGCGGGCCGGCCGGTTTCGACGCTTCGGACCCGGCGGCGGCCAGGGACATGGGCTCGGTTGCCGGATGCGGCGCGCGCAGCAGCATCCACGAGGCCACCGCAATCGTCGCCACGATCAGCAGACCGATCCAGGGATGACGGCGGGCGAATGAAGGCAGGCGCATCGTGTCGCTCCCGTCAGGCCAGCGTGTCCAGCGCCAGGGGTTCGATGCCCCGCGCACGGTCGATCTTCTCGGCCACGCGGAAGGCGGCATCCAGCTCGCTGATGCCGTGCTGCTGCATCAACTGGAAGCGTTCGGCCTTCTCCTCGGGCTCGGTCATCGCCATCGCCAGGTAGAGGCTGGGCGGCACGGCGCGGAACAGCACTTCCATCGACTTGGACAGGATGACGCCCTCGCTGAACTTGCCGGCCTCCTTGCGTGCCGAGAGCATCAGCGCCTTCTGCGAAGCGTTGAGTTCGCGGAAGCGCGCGATCTTCTCGACTTCATCGGGCGGCATCGACAGGCAGATCCACCACTCGATCATGTTGAGCATGGGCTCGGCCGCTTTCGGCAAGTCGTCCAGGTTCTGTGTGGCGAGCCAGAACCAGGCGCCGAGCTTGCGCCACATCTTGGTGATCTTGACCACGTAGGGCGCGAGCAGCGGGTTCTTCGTGATGATGTGGCCTTCGTCCGTCACGTTGATGATCGGGCGGCCCAGGAACTGGTCGCGCTCGGCGATGTTGTTGACGGTGTTGATGAGCGAGATGTAGGCGATCGAGAGTTGGGCGTTGTAGCCTCGCGCGCGAAGGTGGCCAGGTCCACGATGGTGATGTCCGCCTCGGGCCACGGCGTGCCGGACCGGTCGAACATCTCGCCGTCCACGCCCTGGCAGAACATGTCCATGGCGTCGGCCATCTCCAGCAGCCGTGCGCGCCGCATCTCCGGCAGCGTGGCGTCGCGGGCGCGCTCGCGCAGCGCGTCGCGCACATCGCGCGTGAGCACCGTGCGTCTATCCGCCACGCAATGCTGGGCCGCATCGAGAATGCACTGGCGGATCAGGCTGCGGTCGGCGCGCGTCATGCGCGCTTCTTCCTTGTCCTCGCCGCCGGTGATCATCAGTCGTGCAGTGATCTCCAGCTCGCCGAGCACGTCGCGCTGCTCATCGCCTTCCACGGCCATGCCGGCATCGGTCTGGTCTTCGTCGAGCGCATCGGCGTCCAGCGTCTGTACCTGGCTCGGCGTATCGACCAGGCGCCAGGCGTCGGCGAACGGCGCCAGACTGACGCCCGCGCCGGGCGCGAGCTTCACGCGATGCACGGTGAGGCCCAAACGTGCCGCGAAGTCGCCGAACAGGCCGAAGCTGTTGCCCGCCTCGACGATGAACAGGCGCGGCCGATAGATCGCCGTCACCTGATTCAGGATATTGTTGAGCGTCGCGCTCTTGCCCGACCCCGTAGGGCCGAACAGGAACAGATGCGCGTTCATCTGCCGGTCGAGGCGGTTCAACGGATCGAAGGTGATCGGGCCGCCGCCGCGGTTGAAGAACGTGATGCCCGGATGCCCCGTGCCCTGACTGCGGCCCCAGACCGGCGCCAGGTTCGCCGCATGTTGCGCGAACATGAGCTGGGTGTACCACTGGCGCTTGTCGGCCGCCGGATCGAACACGCACGGCAGCCAGCGCAGATAGCTGTTCAGCGGCGCCACCTCGTCCTCTTCGCGTACCGGCTGCAGGCCGGCGTTGAGCATCACGTTGACGAGCTGCAGGCCGCGCGCATCGAGCTGGGCCAGGTCGCGGCCGCGCAGGTAGAACGCCAGCGCGCCGCGGTAGAGCTTGTGCGCGCTGCCGATCAGGCCGCGCGCCTGCTGCACGTCCTGCCGGGTCTGCTCCGAGGCCAGGGTCTCGCCGACGGCCTTCCTGGCGAGGTGGTTGAGGTGCGCCTCCAGCACGTCCTGGGGCGTGGCGACCAGCGTCAGGCACATCACCGTGTCTTCGGGCATCTGATCGAACAGCGCGTTCATGCATCGCCGCCTTTGCGCGTCTCGCCCGTCAGATGACCCGTCACGGGTGGCGTGCGCAGGCGATCCATCGCGATCACCCGATGCGGCATGCCGTCGAAGAACCACAGGCCGTTGGGCACGTCCGAACGGGGCTGGCCGAAGAACAGGCGCTGCGCGAAGTCGGTGCCGCTGGCGAGTTCGATCTCGCCCTCCTCCCGCTCTTCCGGGTAGCGGGTCAGCGCGTAGAAGCGTTCCCGATCTTCGGCAGTGGCGCCGAGCAGGGTCGGATTCGGGTTGAACCAGCGCAGCAGCCAGGCGTGGATGTCCGCCGCGCCGAGACGCCGAGCCTTCACGCCGGCATTCGCCAGCCCGCCGACGAGGCGGTCGCAGATCGTGGTCAGTGCCTGCTCGGGCGACTGGCCGCGCCGCGGGGTCGGCGCCGCGGACGTGCGGCGGTAGACCACCATGCGCACGCGCCGGACCTGGCCGCGCCACGGCAGGCGCGTCACCGTGGTGTCCTCGAACAGGCCGCCCGGCTTGGCGATGGCCCGCAGGTGATGGGCGAAGAAGCGCAGGTAGAAGTCGCTGAACGCGCTGTCCTGCGCACGCGGCTGCAGATAGTTCGCCAGGGAGCGCAGATAGTTGTCCCAGTCGGCCTCGTCCTGGGCGTAGAGCTGCACCACCCAGGGGTTGTCGTCCAACTCGTCGAAGGAGTCCTGCAGGGCGTTCTCCAGCGCATCGCGCGCCTGCCATAGCCAGGCCATCTCGCGGCCCTCGGTGCCGACCGGCGCCAGCTCGAAGAAGGCCGCCACCGACTGGCCGTCTTCCAGCAACATGCACTTGCTGCCGGGCAGGTACTCGACCCAGGGCAGCAAGTCCGCGAACGACGGCGCGACGCCATAGAGCGCATCGTGGTCGGCCTGGGTGGCCGGCCTGCGCCGGCCCCGGCCGAGCGCGCTGCCCGGCTCGGCGACACCCTGTGCCGCCAAGGCCGTTACGTGCCGTGCCCAGGCATCATCGGTCGCATCCACGGAGTCAGCAGGCGATGCATCGGGCTTGCGTGAGCACGGCAGAGACCAGGCCATCAGTAGTCCTCCACGCGCTCGCCCGGCATCGCGTACTGCACGCGCTGGTAGAGCGGGAACACCGTGCTGTAGCCGG
This sequence comes from Pseudomonas sp. BAY1663, assembly GCF_000582595.1. NCBI lineage: Bacteria > Pseudomonadati > Pseudomonadota > Gammaproteobacteria > Pseudomonadales > Pseudomonadaceae > Pseudomonas > Pseudomonas sp. BAY1663. Next base: position 26,832 of record NZ_AZSV01000016.1, on the reverse strand, counting down.
GCACCGGCACCGGGTCGGTGCCCGCCAGGTGCGGGAACACGTACATCACCAGGTCGGGGTTCGGCAGGCGGTGGAACTGGCGGTAAATCTCGTTCTGCGCGGTACGGGTGTAGCGCGCCTGCACGCCGGGCGCCGCCTGCACAGCGGCCTCGGTCAGCGGCCGGCGCAGGCCCTGGCGCGCATCGAGCAGTTGCCGCGCGGCCTGGCCGCCGCCCGCGCTGCCGCCGGTCTCCTGATGCCAGATGTCGAGCATGGTGCTGTCGCCGTGCGGCAGCAGCTTCTCCTTGCTGGTGGCGCAGCCGCCGAGCAGGGTGGCCGCCAGCAGCAAGGCGGCCGCGTCAATCCAGATCCGAGGCATGGGCTTCTCCGGTGCGGTGGTGGACCCGACGCCCCTTGGCGTCGTAGTCGATGTCGAGCGGCTGCTCCAGATGCACGGCCACCCTGGCGCCGGGCTGCACGTAGACCGCCGCGAAGGCCTGGCCGTAGAGCTTGTTGACCCAATCGGCCATGTCGCGCACGCCGCCCGCGAGGATGCGGCCCATCGCTTCGTTGCCGCTGATGCCGACGGTGCCCAGCGAACCGTTGCTGTTGGCGACCACGGCCACGCTGCCGTTGTCGGACTTGATGAGCGAGGCCGCGCCGGCGCCGGCCGCGGTGATGAGCGCCTGGCTGCCCAGGTACTGCTGGGCGTTGCTGCGCCGCTCGCCGCTGACGCAGGGAATGCCGTAAGGGTCGCTGATCCAGCCCAGGCCGCCTTGGATGCTGGCGCCGTTGTGACCCGAGTTGCCGCCGCTGCTGCCGCCCTTGCTGCTGTCCTCCGGCACCGTGCGGATGGTGCCGTCCTGGAACACGAACGTGACCGAGCGGATTTGCCCGCGCACGCACGAGAGCGTCCAGTCGCCCGAGGCCGTGCCGCTGACCACGGCGCCGGCCACGTCGGGGATGTCGATGCCGTTGGCCGTGAGGTTATCCGGGCCGATCAGCACCTTGAACGGGTACGGGTCGTTGACCGTTCCATCGATCGGCACGCGCCCGATCAGCGCCGTCATGGCAACCGACCCCATGAGCGTCGAGTTCGACGGCACGGTGTAGACAGCCTTCGTGGATGCGCCCACCGCGCGGCTGCCGACGTCGGCGACGGATTCCACTGCGGCCGACAGGCTTTTCTGGGCCGGCCCGAAGCTCAGGGGAAAGCTTGGCTCCTTGCTGCCGTTCTTGGCGTCGACCTTGGCATCGTCGGGCTCGACCCACTGCGTGCCACCGACGCCACGGTCGAAGCGCTTGCCGTCACCCTCTTCCAGCCCCAGTCCGACGGGCAGGTCGGACGGGCCACCCTTGCCGGCAAGGCCGTCCAGTTGCCGCTGCAGATCCTGCAGCAGCCCCTGGGTCTGCTGCCTGTCGCTGGCCACCTGATTGCGCTCCTGCTCCAGGCGGTTGCGCTCGCCTTCCAGCGCGCTCTGGATGCGTTGGTCGATCGCGCTTTCCCGCGCACGCAGACGCTCGTTCTCGGCCTTGTGCTGCTTGTTGTCGCCGAGTGCGCTCTGCAGCTCGGTGCGCAACTGCTTCACCTGGGCCACCAGCGTGGCGACGGTATCGCGCGGCGTGTCGCCTGCGATGCCCAGGGCTTTCATCTCCTCGGGCGTGAGCGTACTGGCCGCGCCCTTGGGGGCGGCCTGGCCGCCGGGGGCGCCGGAGAACAGCTTGATGCCGACGAACACCAGCAGCAGCGCCATCGGGATCAGCAGCCACTTGAGCAGCGGATTACTCTTCATCGCGCGCTCCTCCGGTCGAGCCGGCCGCGGCGGCCGGCGGCAGGTTCACGCTGGCGTCGATCGGACTCAGCGCCGGCAGCAGCGACTCGGCCAGGCCGTGGCCGCGCGTGACCAGGTAGAGCACCGTGGTGTCGGACGGGTTGCCGGCCGGCCCCAGGTTCGGATGCTGGAAGGTCGCCGCCACGAAGTTCCCCTGCAGGGCGCGCGGGTCGAGGTCGAGCCAGCGCGCCGAGGTGTTGGTGAGGCGCACGGCCGTCACCCACTGGTCTTCCAGGCGCCACGCGGCCAGTGCCCGCGCGTGCACCGGCAGCGTCGGCAGCAAGGTTTCCAGCGCGAGGCCGCGGCGCAGGTTCACGCGCCCGATGCCGGCGACCGGCTCGACGGTGCGCAGCGGCGCGTACAGGTTCTGTGCGGCATGGCGCGTCAGCACGACCGGTACCGGCGTTTCGCGCCGGGGAACGGATTTGCCCGCGGGCGCATCGGCCTGCTCGTCCGCGCCGCTTGCTGCACCGCCGCCGTAGCGCTTCGCGGGGGCTGCCGCTTCCACGATGCGCACCGGCTCCAGTTGCGCCTGGCCGTCCTTCGCCGGCTCGGCGGCGATGTCGAGCAGGATCAGCGCGCCGGATTCCACGTCCTGCAGTTGCAGCCGCGTGGGCGGAATCGGCTCGCTCGCCCGCAGGTAGATCGCGCCGCCCGCACTCTGCACGCGCAGATGGTCGCCGACGCTGGCCGGCACGCCGACGCGCACATTGCGGTCGATGAAGACCACGCGCTCCTGGCCGACCACCAGCGGCACCGGCAAGGGCAGGCGCTCCCAGCGCAGGATTTCCACGGCCTGGCTGGCCGGCACGAAACCGAGGATCAGCAGGACGCCGGCCAGGGCCGACAAGGCAATGGGCTTCATGGGGAGTCTCCCTGCAGATGGCCGGATGCGTTGGCGGGCGCGCCGGCCTGGGTCGGCGTCGGCGGCGGTTCGATGCGCTGGGGTGCGCCGGCGTAGCAGTCCAGCGCCAGGCCGAAGGGGTTGCGCTCGGGGTCGATGTCCAGCCGGACGACCTTGATGGGGTAGCGCACCAGGGCGCGCTTGACCTGCTCGGAGCCGTAGTATTCGTCCGCGCTCACGTCGAGCGTGACGATCCAATCGCGGTCGGAGACCACCTTGACGCGCGTGGCCGGATCATCGCCGTAGCCGCGGCCGGGAATCTCGTAGATGCCGCGCACGCGCTGACGCAGCTCGCCACTGGCGCGCCGGTACTCGTAGTCCTGCTGCAGGAAGGCCCGGCAGCTCGGCGTGAGGTAGGCTGATAGCGCGCGCAGGTTGCGCGGATAGTCTTCTTCGCCGTTCGTGGGCCAGCGCTGTACCTGCTGCCAGATGTAGAACGAGAAGGCGTACACGCTCTCGGGGGGCACGTCCCACCACTTGCGCGTGCTGCCCGAGCGCAGGTCCGGCGGCACATGGATGGTGAGACTCTTCGGCGCACTCCACCAGCCGAAGCCGAGCAGCAGCGCCACCACGAACAGTGCGCCGGCCCCCAGGCGCAGCGTCTTCACGTGCGCCTGCAGGTGCGCAACCTCGTTCTTGAAACGGCTCATGGCGCACCTCGATCACTGTTGCGCCGGGTAGTCCAGCAGCCCGAGCGGGTGATGAGGCGCTGCCCGCCCAGGAGCGCTGCCAGCGCCGGGTGCCGCAATGCCAGCCGCCACTGGAGCTGCCGATACAGCCAGGTGTCGGGCCGGCCGCGCTTCTGCGCGCGCAGGAAGCCGCCGCCGACGAAGACGCCCAGCGCGATGCCGGCGACGATCAGCGTGGGCACCATGGCGATGCTGTGCGTGAGCCAGGCCAGCGGCAGGCCGAGCGCGAACCCGGCCGCCGCCGACAGGCCGGCGCAGATCCACAACTCGTCGGCGGTCAGCCCGCGCACGACCACCGGCTGGCGGTTCAGCCGGTGCGGCAGGAAGGTCACCAGCGTGTCGCGCGAGGTCTCCGAAGGATCGGCCATCGCTTGCCGCCCTCAGAGCACGCCGGTGGCCTTGGTGAGCAGCCAGATGCCGACCACCAGCAGGATCGCGCCCACGGCGACCGTCAGGCCGAACTGGCCCCAGGTGGCGCGGCCGGTGTGGATCTCCGAGTAGCGCGTGTAGGCGTGATAGCAGACACCGACGAACATCGAGGCGACCACGAGCAGCGCGATCAGCAGCACGATGTCGTAGCCGTAGTTCTGCAAGGTCTGCAGGATGCCGCTGCCCTGGCCGCGTGATGGGTCTTCCATGGTCGGCAGGCCCTGCGCGAAAGCCGACAGCGGCAGGCCCGCGAGCGCCAGCGGCAGCAGCGGTGCGGCGATGCGGGACGGAATGCGATGGGATGTCGGTGGCATGTTCATGGCGTATGGCCTTTCGTGACGGTCAGGAGAGGAGGAAGAAGGTCAGCACCAGGTACATCGCCACGAAGCGCACGACGACGGCGAGGAACTGACGTTCAGTGATGCGGTGCTCGGCCCAGCCGACGTAGGCGGTGCGCATGGCCCACACGCCCCACAGCAGCAACACGGCGAACACGAAAGCGAGCACCACGGCAGCGACGGCCGAAGGCGCAAAGCCACCGTTGGCCTGGAAGGCGGCGACCTGATCGGTGGAGGGCGTCATGGCGACGGCTCCTCGTCGTCGGCGCGGTCGCGGCGGACGTAATCGCCGACCAGCGGGACGGGGTCGCGCGGCTGGGCGCGCTGGGGCACGAGGTAGTCCTGCAGGCCGGCGCGAACGCGCTTCAGGTCTGCGCGCAGCCGGGCGTAGTCGAAGTGATAGCGGGCGCGTTCCTGCGGCGCGGTATTGGCGGCGTGCTCGGCGAGGCGGTCGATCAGGTCGAGTTGGCGGGTGAGCGCGGCGAGCTGCTCACGCTCCGGGGTGTCGTCGGCGATGGCGGGTTGCATGGCCGAGAGCAACACGGCCAGCAGCACGGCCAGCGAAGGCCATGCGGATGCGCGGCGGTTGGTCTGTCCCATCGTGCCATTCCTTCCAGCTAAGGCAATGGCGTGATGGTGTGGAAGAGCGGATGTCCATGCTGCAAAGAATCGGAACCGGTGCCGTACCGGATTCCCGGTCTCACCTCCATATGTCAGGCCCGAAGCTTCACGTCATGACTGGCTGCGTCTACATGCTGAGCCCGGGTGAGATATGAGGCCGTCAAGTCCGATGAAATCCGCTCAAACCAGGTCCAATCGGGCTAATTCGGCTGTTCAAGTGGGCCGGTTGATGTAATATCTCAACATTGCCCGTACTCCGCCCCACCCTGTGATGGAAGCTCATGTCATGTCAGATCGCTGGTTGTCGGTCGAGGAGATCGCAGAGTATCTCGGCGTCAGCAAGGACACCGTCTATGCATGGATCAGCAAGCGGAACATGCCGGCTCACCGTATCGGCCGGCTGTGGAAATTCAAGACCGAAGAAGTGGATGAATGGGCCCGTTCTGGAGGGGCGGCGGATGCCGAGAGCAAGGGCAAGGAATGAGGTACTGGTTTGCCATGGGTTTCGCCTACTTCGTTCAAGTATCGAAGTGGAAGCAGGAGATTTGATGTGACAACGATTTCTTGTGTGGATTTGTTCTGCGGAGCGGGCGGGCTGACGCACGGCTTCGTGCTGGAGGGGCTGCCCGTGGTTGCCGGTATCGATCTGGACCCGGCCTGCCGCTTTCCCTATGAAGCCAACAACCAGGCCCGATTCGTCGAACGTGACATCAGCAAGGTCACCGCGTCTGAACTGAAAGCGCTGTTCGGCGACGCCGACTTGACGATTCTCGCGGGCTGCGCACCGTGCCAACCTTTCTCGACCTACGCACAGCGCTACGAACTCGACGGAAAGGATGGCAAGTGGGGCTTGCTGTATGAGTTCGCGCGTCTCGCCAAAGGCGCCAAGCCCGATGTCATCACGATGGAAAACGTCCCTACCGTCGCGAAGCACGAAGTGTTTCATGACTTTGTCGATACGCTGAAACGGCTCGGCTACAACGTTTGGTTTGATGTCGTGGACAGCTCCCGCTATGGCGTGCCGCAGATGCGGCGACGCATGGTGCTGCTGGCATCAAAACATGGTGACATCACGATGATCGAACCGACCCACGAAAAACCGAAGACGGTTCGTCAAGCCATTGGCCGCTTGCGCCCATTGAGTGCTGGTGAAGCGGCTCCGAGGGACAAATTGCACGTCACTTCGACGCTATCGGAAAAGAATCTCAAACGGATCAAGGTATCGAAACCCGGTGGCACCTGGCGCGATTGGCCGGATGATCTGGTCGCCGACTGTCACCGCGCCGAGAGCGGACGCACCTACCCGGGCGTCTACGGCCGCATGGAGTGGGACAAACCCGCCCCGACCATGACCACGCAATGCTACGGCTTTGGCAATGGCCGTTTCGGGCACCCAGAACAGGACCGAGCCATCTCGTTGAGGGAGGCAGCGATCCTCCAGAGCTTTCCACGCGACTACGCGTTCGTGCCGGATGACGGCGAAGTGAGCTTCAAGGTTCTCGGGCGGCTCATCGGCAACGCGGTTCCCGTCGATCTCGGTCGTGCCATCGCGCGCAGCATCAACACGCATATCGCATCGGTCACGGCCCGATGACGAGCTGACGAGGGCTTCCGATGTCGCGCATTCAGCCCTCGTCCCCCGAGACCAGTCGCCGCATGGCGAAGGTTCGGCAGAAGGGAACCGATGCCGAGATCGCATTGCGAAGAGAGCTTTACCGAAGGGGCCTGCGTTACCGGATCGACTACGAGGTCCTGAAGAAACCTCGCCGCGTCGCAGACGTGGCATTTCCGGGTTTGAGGATCGCCGTCTTCGTCGACGGGTGCTTCTGGCACGGGTGCCCCGAGCATGCCACCTGGCCGAAGCAGAACGCCGAGTTCTGGCGGCAGAAGATCGAGACGAATCGCCTCAGGGACGCCGACACGAATTCGAGGCTTCTCGAAGTCGGTTGGACGGTACTGCGATTCTGGGAACACGAGTCCCCGATCGAAGCCACGGAAACCGTCGCACAGGCGGTCGCCATGGCGAGAGCGAAGCACTGCACATCGCCTGCTGGCGCGCACAAGAAGAACTGAACAGGAAGATGGCAGACTGCATGGAAATCTCGAACGATCAGAAGCACCACACCTACCGTACCCGTCCGGAGCCCGGCCAGCTGGTCGAGGTTCGCCGGCGCCAGTGGGTCGTGGCGGATGTCGCCTCCTCGAAATTGGAATCGGCTTCGGCGTCGCAGAACTGCGTGACGCTTTCTTCCATCGACGAGGACGGCCTCGGCGAAGAACTGGAAGTCATCTGGGAGATCGAACCCGGCGCACAAGTCATCGAGCGTGCGGGCCTGCCTTCCATTACCGGGCAAGACCACTCCGACACGCTCGAAGCCTTCCTGGATGCGGTGCGATGGGGCGCCGCCACCAATGCAGACCGAGGGTTTCTGCAGGCACCGTTCCGCAGTGGCGTCAGCATCGAGGACTTTCAGCTCGATCCTTTGGTGCGCGCCATCGACATGGCGCGCGTCAACCTGCTCATCGCCGACGACGTCGGCTTGGGCAAGACCATCGAGGCGGGCTGGTGATCCAGGAGATGCTGCTCCGGCACCGTGCCCGCACCGTCTTGATCATCTGTCCTGCATCCCTTCAGGAGAAATGGCGCATCGAGATGCTGGAGAAGTTCGGCCTCGACTTCCGCGTGGTCGACACTGCCTACATCAAGCAATTGCGGCGCGAACGCGGCATCCACGCCAATCCGTGGACATCTCATCCGCGCCTCATCGCCTCGATGGACTGGGTCAAGAGTGGCGAGGGGCTGCGCGCCATGCGCGATGTCCTGCCGCCCCATGCCGGCCATCCGCGCAAGTTCGATCTACTGGTCGTCGACGAAGCGCACAACATCGCCCCCGCCGCCGGCGCGCATTACGCCCTCGAGAGTCAGCGGACCCGCTTCATCCGCGCGATCAGCCCGCATTTCCAGCATCGCCTGTTCCTGACCGCAACGCCGCACAACGGCTACACCGAGTCGTTCACCTCACTGCTGGAGTTGCTGGACGATCAACGCTTCGCCCGGAACATCCTCCCCGACGAGAAGCAGCTGAGCCAGGTGATGATTCGTCGCCTGAAGAGCGATCTCGTCGATGCTGACGGCAAGCCCCTGTATGCCCAGCGAAAGCTCCAGGCGCTGGCGGTCCCATACACGGACGAGGAACGGGAGATCCACCAGAAGCTGAACGATTACTGTGCCAGCCGCGAAAAAGACGCGGAGAAGACCGGCAGCACATTCGGCACTTCGTTCGTCAATCAACTGCTCAAGAAGCGCCTCTTCTCGTCGCCCGCCGCGTTCGCTTCCACGCTCGAGAAGCACGTCGCCTCGCTGTCGAATGGCGCCAAGCCCAAGGGTCGAGATGCCATGGCCGAGCGCATCCTGCGCAAAGCCATCCTGAAAGCAGACGAGGATTACGCCAACGACCAGGAAGTCGAGAATGCTCAATCGGAGGCCGTCGAGGAGGCATCACGCCGTTCCCAACCGCTTACGCAAGAGCAACAACGGATTCTGGCCGACTTGAGGCAATGGGCACAGCGCGCCAAGAACCAGACCGACTCCAAGGCCAGAGCCATCCTAGATTGGCTCTCAGCCAATCTGAAACCGGGAGGTCAGTGGAATGACCGCCGGGTGATCCTGTTCACCGAATACCGCACCACCCACCAGTGGATGCACGAGATCCTCGCCAGCCATGGTTTCGGTGGCGAACGACTCGGTCTGCTCCACGGAGGACTCACTCAGGATGAGCGGGAGCCCATCAAGGCAGCCTTCCAGGCATCTCCCAAGGATTCCCCCGTCCGCATCCTGCTCGCCACGGATGCGGCCTCCGAAGGTATCGACCTGCAGAACCACTGCAATTGCCTCATCCACCTGGAGATCCCCTACAACCCCAACGTGATGGAGCAGCGCAACGGGCGTATCGACCGTCACGGACAACGCGAGAAAGAGGTGCTGATCTGGCACCCCGTCGACGGCGGTGACAAAAGCCATGCATCGGTCGGTGGCCATGGTGACGACATTCTGCGTGCGCTGCGCAAACTGGAGTCGATGCGCGCCGACATGGGCAGCGTCAATCCGGTCATCGCGCCCCAGATGTCCGGGCTCATCGAAGGCTCGCTGAAGGATCTGGACACCCGCCTCGCGGAGGCCAAGATTGCCAAGGCCAGGCGCTTCGTGCGCGCCGAACGCGAGCTGAAAGAGCGCGTCGCCAAGCTCCATGAACGACTCCTCGCCACCCAGCAGGATTTTCACCTCACGCCCGATCACATCCAGATGGCGGTGAAGACTGGTCTCGCGCTAGCGGGCCGCCCCCCGTTGGAACCCGTCGCCCTCGCAGATGCACCCCAAGGCAGCGCATTCAGGATGCCACCCCTATCGGATCATGGGCGCGCTGTCTGGAGGGCCTGCGTCACCCGCATACCCAGCAGATACGCCCCATCACCTTTGACCACGCTGTGGCCAAGGGGCGAGACGATGTCGTGTTGGTCCACCTGAATCATCGACTGGTGCAGATGTGCCTGAGGCTGTTGCGCGCCGAGGTCTGGGCGCAGGATGACGTGAAGAAACTCCATCGCGTCACCGTGCGCACATTACCGGATGGCAGCATCGAGGGCCCGGCTGTGGTCGTCATCTCGCGGCTGGTCATCACCGGTGGCAACCACCATCGCCTTCACGAGGAACTGACCGTCTCGGGCGGCTATCTGCGCGATCAGTCGTTCCGGCGCGAAGAGGGTGTCACGCGTGTCCAGCAGTGGCTGGACGAGGCGCAGCCAGTCACTGCGAGCGATTCGCTACTCGATGCCATTCGGGTGCGCTTCGATCGCGCCCAGCCCGCCATCCTGCAAGCGGTCGACGCCCGCTCGAAGGATCGACTCAAGTTTCTGGCCAATACTCTGCAGACCCGCAAGCAACAAGAGATGGATGACATCGGTACCGTGCTCGACGAGTTGGAGAAGGCTATCCAGAGCGAGTTGAAGAAAGACCAACAGCCCGAGCAGCTTTCGCTGTTCACCGAGGACGAGCGCACTCAGCTCAGACGCGATACCGCCGCGCTGGAGGCACGCCTCGCGCGCATCCCGGCCGAGCGCATCCAAGAGGTCCAGGCCATCGAAACCCGCTATTCCAAGCTCGACGATCGCACTTTCCCTGTTGCCGTCGTCTTCTTGGTTCCCGAGTCAGCCATGCAAGGGGATGCAGCATGAGCAATCACGACCTGCACCACGACTGGCTGGCGCTCATCGAGATCTCCGGCCCGTTCCTCGCCGTTCCCGTTCTCAAGGAAGCCTTTCCCCAAGGTCTGGAAGAACTCGACGGAACCAAGCGCAAACGGCTGCGTCAGGCCTACGAGGAATGGCGCGAGGCGCTGGAGACGGACGATCCGCAGTTTGCCGAATTGCACGCTGCGTGGATTGATGAGGTGTTGGCGCGCGGGCTGGAACTCGACGAGGATGGCAAAGGCGACGTTCTGAAGCGCGCCGACTGGTGCGCGGCCGAACTGAATGTGAGCCTGCCAGAACACGGCGTGACGCTGTCCCCGGACCTCGCCGTCATCGACGAGCAACGGGCCGACAAGCCGCAGATGCTCATCCACACTTACGGACAGGATGTCGATCTCGATGCCACTCTGAAGCTGGACGGATGGGCCGCCACCCCGGCCGATCGCATGGTTCAGTTGTGCCGCGCCACCGGCTGCCGCCTCGGGCTGGTGACCAATGGCGAGCGCTGGATGCTGGTCGACGCCCCAGTTGGTGCCGTCACCACCTTTGCCAGCTGGTACGCCCGCATCTGGAGTCAGGAACCCATCACCCTGCAAGCCTTCGTGCACCTGCTGGGTATTCGTCGCTTCTTCGTCGATGAAACCGAGCAACTGCCGGCACTGTTCGACCGCTCGCTGAAATATCAGGACGAAGTCACCGACGCCCTCGGTGAGCAGGTGCGGCGCGCCGTCGAAGTGCTGATCCAGGCCCTCGACAAAGCCGACCAGGACCGCGACCGCGAGTTGCTGCGCGACGTGAAAGAGCCGGTGCTCTACGAAGCCGCGCTGACGGTGATGATGCGGCTGGTGTTCCTGCTTTCCGCCGAGGAACGCGGCTTGCTGTTGCTCGGAGACGAGCGCTACGAGGCCAACTATGCGCTCTCGACCCTGCGCATGCAGTTGCGCAAGGAATCCGAGGAGATCCTCGAACGCCGCTGGGATGCCTGGTCGCGCCTGCTGGCGATCTTCCGTGCCGTATTTGGTGGCATCGAACACGAGAACCTGCGCCTTCCAGCGCTGGGCGGCTCGCTGTTCGACCCGGATCGTTTTCCCTTCCTCGAGGGCCGCGCCAAGGGCTCCGACTGGCGCACCGACCCGGCCAAGCCGCTGCCGATCGACAACCGCACCGTGCTGCTGTTGCTCGAAGCCATCCAGCAGTTTCAGGGCAGGACATTGTCCTACCGTGCGCTGGACGTCGAACAGATCGGTTACGTCTACGAGGGCCTGCTGGAACGCACCGTCAAGCGCACCGCCGAGGTCACGCTGGAACTGGATGGGACCAAGAATGCCAAAGCCCCCTGGGTCAAGTTGGCCGAGTTGGAATCCGCCCGCCTCGACGGTGCCGAACGCCTTGCCGAACTGCTCCAGGAGCGCTCCGGCAGTTCTGCCAGCCGCGTGCGCAACGATCTGGTAAAGCCTGTCGACGATACGCTCGCCGACCGTCTGCTGGCCGCCTGCCATGGGGACACCAACCTCCGTAATCGCATCAAGCCTTTTGCCTACCTGGTACGCACCGATCCATGGGGTTATCCGCTGGTCTACCCCGCCGGGGCCTTCATCGTCACCACCGGCTCTGACCGTCGCGAGACTGGCACCCACTACACCCCAAAATCGCTGACCGAGACCATCGTCACCGAGACGTTGACGCCGATAGCGTACGTAGGGCCATCCGAAGGTACCCCGCGTGAGCAGTGGGTGTTGAAGTCACCCGCCGAACTGCTGGACCTGAAGATCTGCGACCCTGCCATGGGCTCAGGCGCCTTCCTGGTGCAGGCCTGCCGCTGGCTGGCCGATCGCCTGGTCGAGGCCTGGTCACTGGCTGAAGGCAGTGGAAATCCGGTGAGCGTGGATGGCGAAGTCCTGGATGTGCCGCACACCAAGGAGCCTCTGCCCCGCGACACCGAGGCACGCACCGTGATCGCCCGCCGCCTCATCGCCGAGCGCTGCCTCTACGGCGTGGACCTAAATCCGCTGGCGGTCGAACTCGCCAAGCTCTCCATCTGGCTGGTGACGCTGGCCAAGGGGAGGCCGTTCGGCTTTCTGGACCACAACCTACGTTGTGGCGACAGCCTGCTCGGTATTCATCGGCTGGATCAGCTCACCGAACTCACCATGACGCCGACCGGGAAAGGTCAGCAACGCCTGTTCGGGCAGAACATCGAACAAGCCGTGCGCGAGGCGATCGAATTGCGGCAAGCGCTGCGCCAGATGCCCATCCGGGACATCCGTGACGTCGAGGCTATGGCGCGACTGGATGCCGATGCACGCCAGAAGCTCGACGTGCCGGAGCGCATCGCCGATGCGTTCATCGCCGAAGTGCTTTCTTCGGGAGGGAATGCCAACGTCCTGTCCAGTACCGTCGGCACGCTCGCGATTCACGCCGGGCAGGCCGTCGATGGTAAGCGCGACGCGATAGAAACCATGATTCGGCGAGCGCACAACGCATTGAGCGCCGATCTCCCTCCTGAAAAGACAAGACGTTTGCCGTTCCATTGGCCACTGGAATTTCCAGAGGTCTTTGCGAGATCGCTCTCCGGATTCGATGCTCTCGTCGGCAACCCGCCGTTCCTGGGCAACCGCCTCTGGAAAAGCGCAATGGGTGACAAGCTGCAATGGCAGTGCCAGATGGTCTTGGGTGCATCTCCGGGCAAGATCGACTTGTGCGTGGTCTTCCATCGTCGCGCCGTCGACCTGCTGCGAACCGATGGCTGTTATGGGCTGCTCGCGACCAGCAACATCGCCGAGGGTAGTGCCATCGATGTCGGCCTCGGTGTAGTGGTTCAGAACGGCATGATCTATTTCGCCAAGAAAGGCATGCCTTGGCCCGGCACGGCAGCCGTGGTGGTTGCCATCGTTGGTTTCATCAAGGGCGAATGGCCGGCCGAATGCGATGCCGATGGCCGGAAGTGTGCTCGCATCGGACCGAGGCTGGAGCCAGAAGCCTCGGATGTCTGGGCCCCACAAACCCTGCCGGATGCACTCTTTGCTTTCGAAGGTGTAAACAACAGCAAAGGTCTGGCATTCGTCATCACGCCGGACAGCCCCTGGTTTGAGCGACTCCAGAATGAACCGGACAGCCTGCTCCGTCCTTACATCACAGGTGACGACATCACGAGCTCGGCGCTCAATCGCATCGGTCGATGGGCGCTGGATATCGGTGATCGCAGTTTGGACGAGATCGCCAGACGATGGCCGATCGCCCATCGCTTCATCGTCGAAGAAGTGCAACCGACTCGCACGGTCGCCGCTCTCAAGAGTTACAAAGGTTTGATCGATCGTTGGTGGCAATTCTGGAACCACCGCGCCGACCTGATGCGGCGCATACGGCAGCGCGGAAATTTCATCGGCTACTCAAAGAACACAAAGTACCCGGTTGGCATGCTCGCTCCGTCCGATTGGATCTACACGAACAAGGTACTTCTGATCGGAATGGAGCGGGATGACCTCTATGCCATCTCGCTAAGCACAGGCTTTCGTGCGTGGCTCGAACGATTCAGCGGTGGGAATCTGGGCGAGACGCTATCGCTTTCCATCAGCGAGTCGGTCGCCAAGTACCCAGTTCCGAGCAGTGAAGTCTCCCGGGCGGGCATCGATGCGGCAAAGCGTTTCAACGACTTGGCGGTTGCATTCGGCGCTGCGCACGAATGCGGGTTGACCGACGTCATGAACGCCATCCATACCCCTGGCGAGGAGGATGCAACGATCGTCGAGCTGCGGCAGTTACTGGTCGTAATCGATAACGAGGTGACAGCGGCCTATGGGTGGGATGACCTTGAGATCGTCTACGACTTCCGTGAGATCGATGGAGGCTCCGCCAATGATCCTTGGCGTTGGTCTTTGTCGAGCGACCTTACCGCTGACCTCCTTGGACGGCTGACCGCACTCAATCGTGAACGCTTCGAAGCAGCTGCGAGTAGCAGCAGCGGCGCGTCCACAACAACAAAGTCCAAACGCGGACGCAGACCGAAGGCGGCCTCTCCCGCCACCCTCGACGGGCTGTTCGGTGAGGGAGAGCTATGAGCGACAAATACAGAATGACGGTCGACCTGAACGTGCTCGACCACCTCGGGATCAACCTCTACAGCAACATCGCCGCCGTTCTGACCGAGGCCGTCGCGAACGCCTGGGATGCCGACGCCGAGACCGTCGACATCAAGATCGATTCGGACGGCAACCGGATCGAGATCCTCGATGACGGTATCGGTATGTCGGTCGATGACATGAACGGCAAGTACCTGCGGGTCGGTTATCGACGGCGAGATGAAGATCTCGAGCATGGCAAGACGACTGCCAAGGGCCGACCGGTGATGGGCCGCAAAGGGCTGGGAAAACTCTCGCTGTTCTCGATTGCTAACGTCATCGAAGTCGAGTCAGCCAGAGATGGCTCAGCTCATGGCCTTCGCATGACCGTGGACGGAATCCACGAATCGGTTCAGAAGAGGGAGCCCTTCTACAGCCCCGAGTCCCTGCCCGCCGATCAGATCGCGGTAACCAAGGGAACACGAATCGTTCTGCGCGATATCAAGCGCCAGCGGCTCGGTCGTGGTGCGCTGGCTCTTCGCAAGCGCCTGGCGCGCCGCTTCTCTGTGATCGGGGAGGCCCACGGTTCAAGATCGATCTCGATGGGCAGCCCATCACACCCTCCGATCGTGGCGACCTGCCGATGGTGCAGTTCCTCTGGCAGTTCGGTGACGACGCACTCGACCTGAGTCCCGCCGGTCAGCTCCTGGAGAAGGAATCGCTTCCGAACCGCTTCGATGCTTGGGATACAGGGTGGAAGGTCAGTGGCTGGATCGGCACGGCTAGGTTCCCCAAACAACTGGATAGTGAGGATGCCGGCAATCTGAATGGCATCGTCGTGTTCGCCCGTGGCCGCCTGTTTCACGAGAACATCCTCGACAAACTGAACGACGGGCGGCTCTACACGAAGTACCTCACCGGGCAGATCGAGGCCGATTTCCTAGACGCCGACGACGCACCAGACATCGCGACCAGCGATCGGCAGCGCGTGCAGGAGGATGACCCCCGATATGGGCAGCTGATCGCTTTCCTGAAATCACGTCTTACGCAAGTCGAGAAGCGCTGGACGGAATGGCGCAAGAAGCACGAGGTCGAGAAAGCGAAGGAAACATCGCCCGCCCTCGCCGAGTGGCTCGATACGCTCCCCGAGGGATACAAAAAGAGCGCGGAGACGCTGATCGCCAAACTCAGTGCGCTGCCGGTCGATGAGGAAGAGGATCGGAAGCTCATGTACCGGCACGGCATCCTGGCATTCGAGCGCATGAAGCTGCGCGGCTCGACCGAGGAGTTTGTGACGAGCATCGAGAGTGCCGACAGGCTGCTGGCCGTGCTCGCCGACAGAGACTCGCTTGAGGCATCCCTCTACCGGGACATCGTCAAATCGCGTCTGGATGCCATCCGGGATTTCCAGACCATCATCGATGAGGACGCAAAGGAACGGGTGCTCCAGAAGTACCTGTTCGATCACCTCTGGTTATTGGACCCGGCATGGGAGCGTGCCACGGGCAGCCCGATCATGGAATCGCGCCTGACGACGGAAGGCGTGCTGATCGAAGACATGACCGAGAAAGAGCGCCTGGGCCGCGTCGACATCGCCTATCGCACCAATGCGGGCAAGCACGTCATCGTCGAGCTCAAGAAGGTCGGCCGCAAGATGGGATTGCTCGAACTGGTGGAGCAAGGTCAGACCTACGTCGACAAGCTGAAAAAGATCCTGCGCGAGCAAAACGATGTCAGCCCCAATATCGAGGTGATCTTCGTCCTTGGCAAGACCGTCAACGAAGAGGCATCGAACCCCGACCGCCTCAAGTCATCGATGACATCGATCTCACCGGGCAGCCGCATCGTCCATTACGACACCTTGATTCGGGGCGCTCAAGAGGCGTATTCGGCATACATCGAGAAGAGCAAGTCACTCGACAAGCTCGAAAAGATCGTGGACAGGATTTGAGGTGACCAAGGTATGACGAAAACTTCCAACGCATGGATCGCCATCGATCATGGCCTCGGCACCGACCACAGGCTCGCGCCCTATATCTTGGTTCTGAAGGGTGAGCGTTCTCTCTATCAGGCCATCGAGGAGGACGACTGGGTTCTGGTCCTGAACCCCGTTGGTAGCATCACCCGTGTCGGGCGTGTGCTGCGGGTTCGTTCCGATCTCGAAACCACCACGCTCTATTTCGACCGACTGCTGTCGATCACAGACCCCGTCTCGATCGGCCTCACTGCACTCACGCCACCGTCTTCGAGCAGCATCGGTCGGGTCCAGTGGACCGATTTCGTCGAAGCCCTGCCCAAGGCATTGCACAAGACCATCGCCGAAGTGCCGACGGTCGGTTCCGATCCCAGATCTCCCCAGCATCAGCAGGAACTCGCCTACATCCGCGAACTGCTGCAACTGGCCGTGATGGACGACTTGCTCGGCCCGGCTGGCGGCCCTCATGAGCGCATCGTCGACATGGGTGTGCGGGATCGCTATCTGGTGGGCAAGCTCGCCCCGCGTGAGGCGGCACAGGGTGGCATCGAAGGGCTCGAAGGGCCACTGGCGAACGACGAGGTCGAAGAGCCCACCGACCCGAAGGCGCCCGGCCAGCATGAACCCGGTGCGGAGTTCGGCACGGCGACGGGGCGTGTCGAGCCCGAGTCTGACGCCGCCGATGAGATCGACGCTGCCAGCAATCAATCGTTGGTACCGAGCAGCCTGGGCATGACCTTCTGTGTGGATGGTGACGCCGAACGGATCGAAATCGAGGTGCGCTGGGGTCGCTACGAGCGCAGCGATGAGCACGAGATCTTCCGCATCCGCAAGAACAAGGAGACCGGCGCCGAGGAGCAGACCAAGGCCAAGGTCTGGCAACGCATCCCTTGTGGCGGCAAGCTGGTGCTGCCGCTCACCGAAGGCGTGATCCCTCATCAGGCGCCGGACAAGACCTATCCCGAAGTGCGGGTGCAGGGCTCCGTGCGCGCCAAGAACGCGAATGGCGATCGCTTGGTGACGCTGTTCCTGGTCAACGCACAGGAAGAACCCGAGACCAACCGCGATACCGCCTGGGTCTTCCAGCCGGAGCTGATCGTGCGTTCGGAAGCTGAAGCACCCAAGCGCGCAATCTTCCGCCGCCGGCCTGTGCTGGATGCGGACGGTATGGACCCGGAGCGTGAATCGCTGGAGATGATCTACCGCAACCGGGTGGAGTTCGCGGTGGGGCACGGCGTCGCCGTCCATGCCGAAGCGGCGGATGACGTGACGCTGGCCACCGAGGTGCGCATCACTGTCATGCCGCAGTACGAGGTGCAGGTCACCGAGACACCGGGGCTGGACCCCGCCGACCGGCCGGCGATGAAGGAAATGGTGAGCAGTGGCCTGCTCGACATGCAGCGCCTCGCCACACTGGACATCGATCCGCTGGTCGACGCCCTCAACCTGTTGACCAAGGATTACGCCGCGTGGATCGATGAGCAGCGTGCTCGGGTCGGCATCGACGTGCTTGGCTACGACGCGCAGTCGCAACAGGCAATGGATCGATGCCAGGAGATCCACACTCGCCTGCAGCAGGGTATCGATACGCTGAAGAGCGACGCGAATGCCCTGGCGGCCTTCCGTTTCGCCAACCGGGCAATGGCCACGCAGCGCGTGCGTAGCCAATACGCCCTCGAAATCCGGCGTGGCAAGGACGTCACCGTCGAGCAGTTCGACGTACTGAAGAACCGCAGCTGGCGCCCGTTCCAGTTGGCTTTCCTGCTGCTGTCGATCCCATCGCTGGCCGACCCGACGCACCCGGATCGTGTGCAACCGGTCGAAGCCTATGCCGATCTGCTGTGGTTCCCTACCGGCGGTGGCAAGACGGAGGCGTACCTAGGTGTAGCCGCCTTCACCATGGCCATTCGGCGCATGCAGGGCAACCTGGGCGGCTACGACGGCTCGCGCGGTCTGGCCGTGATCATGCGTTACACCCTGCGCCTGCTGACGCTGCAGCAGTTTCAGCGTGCCACGGCACTGATCTGTGCGATGGAGGTGCTGCGTCGCGAGGCGCTGGCCAAGGGTGACGAATCGCTCGGCATCGAACCCTTCACCATCGGACTGTGGGTGGGCAACAAGGTGACCCCTGGCACGACCGAGGACAGTCATCGGGCCATCGAGGACATCCGCAATCCCGGTAAGTACAACGCCGGCGCGGCGTCTCCTGCGCAACTGACCAGTTGCCCTTGGTGTGGCTCGGAAGTCGCCCCAGGGCGCGACGTGGAGGTCGACAAGGGGCGTGGGCGCACCTTCGTCTACTGCGGCGACAAGAAGGGCCGTTGCGACTTCTCGAAAGGCAAGTCCAGCAAGCTCCCGCACGCGGGCATTCCGGTACTGGTCGTGGACGAGGAGATCTACCACCGTCCCCCGACGATGATGATCGCCACCGTGGACAAGTTCGCCATGATGGCGTGGCGGGGCCAAGTGCGCACGCTGTTCGGTCGGGTCGGCCAGGAATGCGAGCGGCACGGCCTGCTATGGCAAGGCGCGGACTGCCATGGTAACCACCAGGCCGGAAAGGGGCTCGCTGCCACCAAGGTCAAGAACATCAGCCCGATCCGACCGCCGGACCTGATCATCCAGGACGAGTTTCATCTGATCAGCGGGCCGCTCGGCACCATGGTTGGCCTGTACGAGACGGCCGTGGACGAGCTGTGCGGCTGGAAGCTCGGCGAACATATGGTCAAGCCGAAGATCATCGCGTCGACCGCCACGGTGCGTAAGGCCCGCGAGCAGGTGAACAACGTCTTCATGCGGCGTGTGTCGGTGTTCCCGCCGCACGGGCTGGACGTGGAAGACAACTATTTCTCGGTCCAGCGACCGATCGAGGACAAGCCGGGACGGCGCTACCTCGGGGTCTGCTCTCCCGGAAGTTCACGACCTGCGATGCTGATCCGCGTCTACACGGCGTTCCTGACTGCTGCTCAGGCACTGTTCGATCACTTCGGCGAGCCAGCAGATCCGTACATGACCATGGTCGGCTACTTCAACTCGCTGCGCGAGCTGGGGGGCATGAAGCGCTTGGCCGAGGACGACGTGCAGACGCGTTCCTACCGGGTGCAGATGAGCATGGTCGAGCGGCCCGCGTTGGCGCAACGCAGCGTCAGCAACATCCGCGAGCTGACCTCACGGGTCTCCAGCCAAGACATCCCGAAGTACCTCGACAACCTCGAGGTGAAGTTCAAGTCCGAGTTCGATGCCGCAGCCGGCAAGTACGTGACCAAGTGGCAAGAGGGCGACACCCGGGCGATCGATGTGGTGCTGGCCACCAACATGCTGTCGGTGGGGGTCGACGTCAATCGGCTGGGACTGATGGCGGTCAACGGCCAGCCCAAAGGCACGGCGGAGTACATCCAGGCCACCAGCCGAGTGGGTCGTTCCTTCCCCGGCTTGGTCTGCACAGTGCTCACCTGGGCACGACCACGAGATCTCTCGCACTACGAAACCTTCGAGCATTACCACGCCACTTTCTACAAGCACGTCGAAGCGCAGTCGGTGACGCCGTTCTCGCCGCGCGCGATGGACCGTGGCCTGACCGGCTCGCTGCTGAGCCTGATGCGTCTGGAGAACGATGTTTTCAGCCCCAACGAGGGGGCAGGCAAGTTGGACAAGTCAGACCAGACCGAGATCACCGATGCCATCGATGTGCTCGTCAGACGAGCCTGGAATGTCAGCGAGCTGTCCAGCACCAAGGGCCTGGCCGAACAGGAACTCAAGGAGCGCGCAGATGAGTGGGCCAAGGAAGTAGGCAAAGGTGGCCGCATCCTGGCCTATGAGAAGCGCGGCCCCGAGAAGGACAAGACAGTTGCATTGATCAGGTCACCGGGCATCCAGGCCTGGGACAACTGGACCGTACCAATGTCGATGCGCGAAGTGGAGCCCGGCGTGCGTTTGATCATGAATACAAGCCACATCACGGACGACCACGATTGGAAGCCTCGTCCCGCGACGAAGGATGAGGACTGAACATGACGACGAGTAATAAGACTCCAGTCGGAGAAGTAAGACCCAGCCAGTTGCTCTGGACCTACGGGCCAGGGGCGTTGATCGATCTGCCGAGCCTGTCCGTCGTGACGCTTGGCATCGACCGATGGGAAAAGGACCGCTGCCAACCGATCCAGGAAGCCAGACTGCTGGCCGCCGTTCGGAAGGTGCTTGGAGCACAGGTCGAGAACTTGCGGATGCCGCCGTTCCAGAAAAGCGAGCTCGTCGATGTCTGGTCGGCCGAGGCCAACATCGGCGTTCCCGTCCGGCCATTCCCGCGCTGGATGCGCTGCGTGAAATGCGGCCTGCTGTCCCCCTTCGATGCCGGACTGTTCGAGATCAAGGAGAACCGCTTCAGGCCCGAGCGAACCCGGTTCGTCCACAAAGGATGTCGGGGTTCGAAGGGCGATCAACCCGCCAAGGACGCCGATGCCGTACCGGCACGTTTCCTGTTGGCCTGTCGCGATGGTCACCTCGACGACTTCCCTTGGCACTACTTCGTCCACGGTGGAAACAGTTCATGCAAGGGCACGCTACGCTTCTTCGAGAGCGGCGCCTCGCTGCAGACGGAGAATCTATGGGCGAAATGCGATACGTGTGGTGCGTCGAGGAGCATGGCCCACGCCTTCGGCAAGGCCGGAAAAGAGAATCTGCCGGGTTGCCGAGGACGACATCCCCACCTCGACCACTTCGACAACGAATGTGACGAGGAAGCGCGGGCGGTTCTGTTGGGCGCCACGAACAGTTGGTTCCCAATCACACTTTCGGCGCTCGCGATTCCCCAGACCAAGGACCCACTCAGTCAACTGATCCAGGATGGCTGGGAGTTCTTTGAAGAGCTGGAGTCCGAAGCGGAAGTGTTGGTGACGGCGAAGACGCTTAAAAAGACCGGAGCGCTGCCAGGGATCGACAAATATCCTGCGGCGTCGATCTGGTCGGCTATCGAGGCGCACCGTAGCGGTGGCGGACAGGAGGTCGTGGGCGAGGCCGATATCAAGGGCCCCGAATGGGACGTGCTGACAGAAGCGAATCCGCCCACGGACTACCCGCACTTCATGAGCAAGAAGGTCGGCACGCCACCGGCTTTTGCGAAGCACATCGGCAGAGTGCTGCTTCTGGAGCGACTGCGAGAGGTCAATGCCTTGCTCGGTTTTACTCGGGTGGAGGCGCCCGAAGAAACTGGCGACCCGAACGAACGGCCCCAGATGGCCAACCTCTCACGAAGCAAACCGGATTGGGTTCCCGCGAACCAGGTACATGGTGAGGGTATCTTCATCCAGTTCGATGAACCGGCGCTCGTCGCTTGGGAAGCACTACCTGCCGTCGCGCAGGTCGACAAGATGCTCCGGGGCGGCCACAGGGGATGGCGCAATTCACGTCATCTCGATCCTGACGAGGGCTACCCCGGCATTCGCTACGCCCTGCTCCACACGCTATCGCACTTGCTGATTCGTGAGCTGGCGTTGGAGTGCGGCTACAACGCAGCGAGTATCCGCGAGCGAATCTATGCCGACACCTCGGGCGAGAGTCCGCAGGCCGGTATCCTCATCTACACGGCAGCGGCGGACTCCGATGGAACGCTGGGCGGTCTCGTCGATCTCGGCAAGCCGGAGAATCTGGGTCGCCTATTGGAACAAGCCTTGAATCGCTCGAAGATCTGCTCCTCTGACCCGCTTTGCTCCGAGCACGATCCCGAGAAAGATCGCTCACTTCATGCTGCGGCGTGCCACGCTTGTAGCCTGGTGGCCGAGACCTCCTGCGAGCGCGGCAATCGCTACCTGGATCGGTCATTGCTGGTTCCGACCCTGGAACGTATCGACGCGGCTTTCTTCAAGGGCTTGTGACATGGAGAGGCTCTTGGACGCCGTCGCAGCTGTGGTCTGTCTGGTCTCTCCTGAGAAGGTACAGGCCATAGCTAGCCGGATTCGTCGGACCGATGCCAGCAAAGCAGCCGGTGCGCTGTCGGGCGTGGTCAGCACCCCCGTTGCTGCTGAGGTTGTGGATCAGCTCATCGATGCTTGGCGAGCCAGTGAGGTCAGCGCCGATGAGCTTGCATCGATGCTGCTCGCCGCCGGCCATGTTTTCACCAAGGCTACGAATCAACAATCCACCGAACTCGTGTGGACGGGACCGACGACACCCTTCGTCTCGGCTCGACGAACCGAGCAGACGCTACTGCAGGTCATCAACGCCGCTGAGCAGACCCTGTTCATCACCAGCTTCGTGGCCTACAACGTCTCGACCATCGTCAAGGCGCTGAATGCGGCAAGTGATCGCGGAGTGGTCATCTCCATGCTGCTCGAATTGTCTCAGGACCACGGCGGCAGCATCTCGTTTGACGCGATTGGCAAGATGAGCACGCTGGTCTCCGCTGCGAGGCTTTATTCCTGGCGAGACAAAGCCGCCCCGTTCTCTGACGGGCGCGTTCACGCCAAAGTCGCCGTTGCCGATGGCAAGATGTGTTTCATCACCAGCGCCAACCTGACCGGCCACGCGATGGAGCAGAACATGGAGGCCGGTGTGCTTCTCACCGGCGGGCAGATTCCCAAGCTGCTACTAGACCATTTGCAGGCGCTGGTAGACACGAAGACGGTTTCACCCGTCTGAATCGCTACTTCGAAATCCATCTGCCTGCCGAAACGAATGCGTCCTGCCGGATCAGTCCCAGACGACTTCGCAGCCGAGATATTCCCGAAGGACGATTTTCACGGTCAGCCCATTGGCTTGGCTGGTATGGAAGCGATAGTTTCCTTCTTGCACGGCCAACCATCCCTCGGTGAAAGTGTCGGTGCCCGCCACAAGCAGCCTCTGCATCGCACGGCTCCCGACTTCCGGCCAGACATCGAACGCGTCGTCATCGCTTTCGAATGCGGTGCGCTCTTTTTCCGTCATGAGCGACAGCGGCTTGAATCCGAGGCGTGATGGTTCGTGGAGTTGTGGCTCGTTGAGTTCGAATGCGGCATGACATCGAGCCAATTTGAGGATGACGCGACTCACGCGGTCGTTTTCGGCTGCCCAGACAGGGCCTTCTGCACCATCTGTGCGTGCCCGCTGCAATCGGGTCAACAGCGAGGAGTTCGCACGCAAGATACGGCCAATCTTGGCCCTGTGCAGTTTTTCGGGTGCGATGTCCCCGGCGATGACACATTCGAGCAAACAGGCCAGATATTCTTCGTCGAGTGAAAGGCCGTTGTTGCATTCACGGCACGCCGGAGCCGCCATGAGATTCTCTGGATACGGCTCATCCAAGAGAACTTTCGACGGGACGTGATCGATGGTTTCGCTTGGCCCGCCGCAATGCACGCAGAACCCATTGTTTCTGTCGTCGCCGTAGCATCGCAGCTGCTGCATCTGGCCTGCCTCCGAAGCTGTAGGTGCGAGTCGCGCCGCGTGCCTTGGGCAACCCCTGCTGATTTCAGATGGTACAGCACTCGACGAAAGCACAAGGAGAAACTAGCGGAACCAGTGAAATTAGTGCCGTGACAAGCACTTGCGGCTGATTTTGTCCGGCGAAATTAGCGACAGAATCCCCCGGTCAGTTCGCAGCCCAGCCGGTACACGCGCAACAGTGCGCCCGGCGCACCGCTGCGCGTTCGCCCCACTGAACCGGCGTGAGTGACGCTCCTGGGTGTTTCACAAGTACTTCTTGAACGTCGCCGCCGCGATGCACACCGCCACGCCGAGCAGTGCGGCGCTGGGCAGCAGGATCAGCAGCGGGTTCACGCTGACCGGCAGTGCCAGGTAAGTCACCCACGGCAGCACGGCCAGCGGGATCAGGCTGGCCCTGGCGCGGTGATAGATGAACCCCGATTCGCGTCCCGCGCCGAAGCGGCGGATGTCCCGGCGCACCAGGCCGTCCACCAGCCCGACGAAGGCGGCCATCAGGAACAGCGGCAGGGTCAGGCACAACACCAGCAGCCGCACGAGGAAGACCAGCGTCGTGTAGGCCGCCGCGATCAGGTAGCTCTCCACGTTCACGTAGACCAAGCCGATGTAATAGCGGAAATCCTTGGTCGGACGGTGGCTGCCGGCGCTGGCTTGCGCCGAGGCGTCGCGTATCCAGTCCAACAGACCGCTCTTCACGAACAGCCAGTCGTAGCCCTGCTCGACCAGCCGGTGCGCGGTGCGCCCCGGCTCCTGCACCAACGCGCTGCGCGTGAAATGCGTGGAGAGCTGATCCAGCTCGTAGTGCAGCATGCCCTGCGCGTGGCGCCAGCCCTGCTCGGGCCAGAAGAAGTGCATGCCGACGCATTCGATCAGGATGCACAGCAGCAGCGCGCCGCACAGCACGCCGAAGAAGCGGAACGGCAGCGTGACCAGACCGGCGATCAGCCTTGCTGTCGTTGCTGCTGGCGCTGGGCCGCGACGGCCGGATCGCTCATGCTTCGGCCTCTTCAGCGGCGGCCATCTGCTTGAAGTCGTCCAGCAGGTCGTCGGGCAGCGCCTTGTCCTGCAGGCCGGGGATGCCTTGGTTCTCCCACCAGTCTCCTGCCTCGACGTAGTGCTGCCGCATGTAGCCGGCCAGCTCCTGCAGATCCTTCGGCATGGCTTCGTCGGGGTCGGGTGCCGGCAGCGGCATGCGGACTTTCCAGAGGTTGCCGCCCTCGATCAGCGCGAAGCACTGCCCCTTGGGCAACGCCACCACATGCGCCGGCTCGATCAACGGCACGCTGTTGCTGCTGATGCGGTCCTGGGTGTTGGACGTGAAGGCGGTATTGCCGTGCGGGTCGGAGCTGTCGGTGGCGCCGCTCATCAGTGCCGTGGCGTACACCTCGACCTTGGGCAGTTGTCGCGTCAGCAGCTCGGCGGTGGCGGTCTCGCGCACGCGCAGCATGAACAGGTTGTTGAAGTTGCCGACCACCTGGCCGGCCTTGGCGCGGTTGCCGATGCGCGCCTCGATGTCGCTCAAGGTCTGCGTGTAGGCCGTCACCTGCACGCCGGCACCGCCGCCCTTGTTGACCATCGGAATGAACTCGTCGCCCATCAGCTCGTTGAATTCGTCGGCGTGGACGTTGATCGGAATCTTGGCGCCCACCGCGGCGCCGGGCAGCCCGTCGTCGATGCCGAACTTGTAGATGTGGCCGGCGACCGAGACCAGATCGCTGAACATCGAGTTGCCCACCGCCGCCGCGACTTCGGCGTCGGACAGCGCATCCAGCCCCACGTAGACCACCGCGCGTTTGCGGATGACCTGCATCCAGTCGAAGATCGGCCGCGGGTCGGACAGGTCGGAATAGTTCGGTGCGAGCAGTTGCGCGATCTTGCCGGTGGTGAGCTTCTCCAGCAGCGGCAGCAGCGAAGCGACGATCTTGTCGAAGTACGTCCGGTCGTAGCGTACGGCGCTGCGCAGGCCGTCGAGCACCGGGTCATAGACGCGCACTTGGGACAGGTACTGTTCGAGGGCCACCACGCGCTTCTCGCGCCCGATCATGTTGCGCGGGATGTTCTTCTCGTTGAGCTTGCCTTCGAGCTGGACGATGACCTCCCAGGCCTTCGGCTCGTTCTTTGCGAAGTAGTGCTGGGCGTACTCGATGAACAGCGCGTCGATGTTGATGACGTGGCGCTGGATCAGCAGGTAGTCCGGCCGCTGCCCCAGCTCGACCAGGGCGCGGGCGATGATGTTGACGAAGCGCCAGGCGAATTCGCGGAACGCCGCGCTGTTGCCTTCGCCGGAGAGCTGTCCGGCGATGCGCGTGGCCACCTCGGAGATCCGCCCGAACCGGCCCACGGCGTTGTAGCGCGCCGAGATGTCCGGCCAGCCCAGATGGAACACGTAGAACTCGCCTTCGCGCCCGGCGCGCTTGGCCTCGACGTACATGCGCTTCAACAGGTCCGCATCGCCCTTGGGGTCGAAGACGATCACCACCTCGTGCTCGCCGCGGACCTTGCGGCGGATGTCTTGCGTGATGAACAGCTCGGCCAGCCGCGTCTTGCCCACGCGCGTGGTGCCCAGCACCAGGGTGTGGCCGACGCGCTCGCCCAGCGGCAGGGTGACGTCGACCTCAGCCGGCTCGATGCCATGCAGACGCGGCAGTCCGCCGACCGGTGGCAGCGGCCGCGCCGGGTTGAGCGGGCTGTCCCAGGCCAGCGCCCGTGCCAGCGTCGAGACGGGAAACGGCGCGAACTCAAGCCGCTCCTCCAGCCGCCGGGCGGCCCGGTAGATCGCCGTCGGCTCGACATAGCGGCGGAACTCCGGCCGGTAGGTCTGCATCAGCCGGTGCGTGTGTCGCTGCTCCCAGCGAAAACCCCGGCCGACGAACAGCCGTTGCTGACTCACCGGCACGTCGCGGCTGGTCATCACGTAGCGCGGCAGGCGGCGGATGTTGCGGCGATAGCGCAGGATCGCCCAGGCATCGCGCAGGCGAATCGCGCCGAAGGTCAGGAAGGCCAGCGCCGAGCCCAGGCCGAGCAGCGGGTTCAGCGCGAGCGACCACGGTGCCACCAGGCACAGAATCGCGGCGCCGGCGCAAACCGCCACGGTATGAAGCTCCACCGCTGGCCGCAGCAGCACCTCGACCGCATGCGGTTGGGCCATTTGCGCACCTACTGCTCGATGCCGGTGGGCGTGATGAGCACCGGGTAGTGGCGCAGGCCCAGGCGCTGGGCCAGGTCGTCGCCGGAGGCCGGCGAGAGGGTCAGGCCGGGAGCCAGCCTGCGCAGCGCAGTCAGCGCGGCCATCGATTCCACGTTGACCACCAGGCCCACGGCCCCAGCTCGCGCAGCGCGGCCTGCCG